>JAIEEY010000008.1 GCA_029067205.1 Lachnospiraceae bacterium | reverse complement strand
TCGGACATCTTCTCTTTGCTGTATCATATAAATAAACTTTCCATAATAATCCTCCATTCCTCAAACACGCCAAAATAGTATAGCACTTACATGTATATTTTGCAACGTTAAAAAACATTTCTACGGCATTTCCCAAAATGTGGCTTAATTGGATACCGATACCTGACAGATGGTGTCGAACGGTGTCAAAATGTAGCAAATAAGCACTTTTCCTGCGATATTTCAAGCTTTATTTACCGTATAAAGTAGCATATGATTTAATTACAAGAACGAAGGGAGAATGAAAAGAATGCAAGAAACATTAAAGACAAAAAACGGGTATCATGAGCAGGTTATTGAAAACAATCAGGTAACAGTTATGGGCGAGATCGTAAGTGAGTTCTCATTCAGCCATGAAATCTTTGGCGAGGGCTTCTATATGGTTGACATTCAGGTGGCAAGGCTGTCTGAGTCCATGGATATCATACCAGTGATGATTTCGGAGAGGCTGCTCGATGTAAACGGGGACTTTCGCGGCATGATGGTAGTGGTGAATGGTCAGTTCCGCTCTTACAACAGGCATGAGGAGCATAAAAATAAACTGGTTCTCTCTGTATTTGCAAGGGAGATTGAATTTGTGGAAGAAATCAGTGAGAACATCAAAACGAACCAGATCTTCCTTGACGGCTATGTGTGTAAGGAACCTGTATATAGAAAGACTCCTCTGGGACGTGAGATCGCAGATCTATTACTGGCAGTCAACCGTCCATATGGCAAGTCGGATTATATTCCGTGTATCTGCTGGGGAAGAAACGCCCGTTATGCCTCCAATTTTGAGGTGGGGGAACGCTGTCTGGTGTGGGGGCGTATTCAGTCAAGGGAGTATATGAAGAAGATTTCGGAGGATGAGTTGGAAAAACGGATTGCCTATGAAGTCTCTGTCAGCAAGCTGGAGCTTCCTGATGAGGATGAGGAAGAACTTTAAAAAATTAACATAATATTAAAATTGATAAAAGCTTTATAAAAATGAAATCAAAGTTGCAAAATCCTATATGGTATGCTATCATGTTCGAAGTGATGATTGGTGACAGCAGCGGTATCTGTATTGTCACAATGATTGATCATAACTGCACGGGACTGTGCAGTTATAAAGAAAGGACATAAGGTATAAATCTATGGAAAAAGGATTAGTACAGGTATACAGTGGGGAGGGGCACGGTAAATCTGCCGCAGCACTTGGAAGGGCTATCCAGGTGGCGAGTGCGGGCAGGGATGTGGTGATGATCAATTTCCTGAAGGGCTGCCAGAATGAGGAATTTTTAAAAAGGCTGGAGCCGGAGATCAAGATTTTCCGCTTTGAGAAGAGTGCGGAGGAATTTGCACAGCTTTCTGACGAGCACAAACAGGAGGAGATCTACAATATCAAAAACGGTCTCAATTTTGCCAAAAAGGTTCTTACAACTGGGGAATGCGGCCTGCTGATCCTGGATGAGGTGCTTGGACTGATTGACAATGGCATCATAACGATCGAGGATTTGAGTCATATTCTGGAGGCGCGGTCTGAGGATGTGGACATTATTCTGACAGGCATACGCCTCAACGATGATGTGTGCCAGCTTGCGGATGAGATCATTAAGATCGAGGCAGTTAATTATAAGATATATTAGCCAGAGACCAGCAGAGGCGTTACTGTTCACGCCCATCTGATTTTGGTACAATTTTGTTTATTGTAGGCGTAAACAGCAACTTTTTTGTACGCAAAATGCTAAAGGGAAAAAGCTAAAGCTTTTGGCATTTTGGCGCATGATTTCCACTACGTTGATGAACGAGTGAACAGTAACGCAGAGGAGCCGTTCGGGGCTCCTTTGTGTGATTTATTGGTTGACAGTTTATATGTTAAGATATATAATAAGGGACATAAAAGAAGATTGAATGATTAGATAGAGGTTGCGTTTTTTATCAGTACTTTTTATCAGGAACTGTTTCTTAATGGTTTCTTGGTGTCAGGCATCGTTTACGTAAAAGGGAAAGGAAAAGACGCCGAAAGCGGAAGCCGCCTGAGGGCTGACTGCTTGGGCATATGGTTAAGAGCCATATGACTGTCATCAACGGATGGAGAGCTATCATTTTCAGCCAGGACCGGAGAATGCCGGTAGGGGTGTATTGTAAGGATATGATGCCGACTGTCTATTGAGTAGATGATCGGTTTTCTTTTTATGCACATGGGCACATAAAGAAAATATTTAAAGGAGGATTATGTATGTCTATATTCCAAGGAGCAGGTGTTGCGATCGTCACACCGATGAAACCAAACGGGGAAGTAAATTATGAGGTATTTGCAAAGCTGATCGAGTTTCAGATTGCAAACGGCACCGATGCGATTATTGTGTGCGGGACGACAGGCGAGGCGTCTACGCTCACGCATGAGGAGCATTTGGAATGTATCCGTTTCTGTGTAAAGAAGGTCAATAAGAGAATACCTGTGATCGCAGGAACTGGTTCGAACTGCACCCAGACAGCAGTCTATCTCTCGCAGGAGGCAGAGAAGGCAGGCGCTGACGGGCTGCTTGTGGTTACGCCCTATTACAATAAGGCGACACAGAAAGGACTGAAAGAACATTTTAAACTGATTGCACAGGCGGTTCATATTCCTATCATTCTGTATAATATTCCAGGCAGAACAGGTGGTGTGAATATTCTTCCAGAGACGATCGTCTCCTTGTGTGAGGAGGAACCGAACATTGTGGGCGTGAAGGATGCGACGGATAACTTTATCCAGTATGCAAAGCTGATGGCACTTGCAAAAGGAAAGGTAGATGTCTATTCTGGAAATGACAATCAGATCGTTCCGTTTTTGTCACTGGGCGCAAAAGGTGTTATTTCTGTCCTGTCTAATATTGCACCGCAGCAGACGCATGATATCTGTGCAAAATATTTTGCTGGAGAGGTTGCGGAGAGTGCAAAACTGCAGCTTGAGGCGATTGAACTGATCACAGCATTATTCAGCGAGGTCAATCCGATCCCTGTCAAGAAGGCGATGAACCTGATGGGACTGGAGGCAGGAACATTGAGACGGCCCCTGACAGAGATGGAAGATGCAGCTGCTGCAAAGCTTGAGACAGCAATGAAGAATTATGGTCTTCTTTGATGATGGAATTGCATGTGTACGGACGACAAGGTGAAAGGATATAAGAAAAATGACAAAGGTAATAATGCATGGCTGTAACGGTAAAATGGGTCAGATGATAACGGGAATCATAGCGTCAGATCCCGAGATTGAGATTGTGGCAGGTGTGGATGCGTCAGACCATATCAAAAATACATACCCTATATTTCCGAGTATTGCGGAGTGTGACATTGCGGCGGATGTCGTGATTGATTTCTGTGTTGCGCAGGCGATTGACGGGCTTCTTGACTACTGTGTGGAAAAACAGATTCCATGTGTACTCTGCACGACAGGTCTCTCTGAGGCACAGCTTGCGCATGTTGAGGAAGTTTCCAGGAAGGTGGCAGTGCTCAAATCGGCGAATATGTCGCTTGGCATCAATATGCTGCTCAAGATATTGAAGGAGGCAGCAGGAATCCTGGTTCCAGCAGGGTTTGATATCGAAATCGTGGAGAAGCACCACAATTTGAAAGTTGATGCTCCGAGCGGCACGGCGCTTGCGCTTGCCGACAGTATCAATGAGGAGTTTGATAACGAGTATGAGTATGTCTATGACAGAAGCCAGGTACGGGCAAAGCGGACAGACAAGGAAATCGGTATCAGCGCAGTGAGGGGCGGAACGATCGTGGGCGATCATGATGTCATCTTTGCCGGTGAGGACGAGGTGATCACGTTTTCGCACAGGGCTTATTCCAAGGCGCTTTTTGGAAAGGGCGCGGTCCAGGCTGCAAAGTTCCTGAAAGGAAAGCCTGCAGGCAGATATGACATGAAGGATGTTGTGCAATAACAGATGTTATTTGGGAGGGTTAGATGGAATTTCGACCGTGTATTGATATCCATAATGGGCAGGTCAAGCAGATTGTCGGAAGTTCTCTCGAGGATCAGGGCGATCTTGCCAAAGAGAACTTTGTGGCAGTGAAGGGTGCGGAATACTATGCACGATTATATCAGGAAAATAGGATAAAGGGAGGACATATTATTCTTCTTAATCCCGTGTCAAGTCCATATTATGAGGCGACCAGGGCCCAGGCGATGCGTGCACTTGCCACTTATCCCGGAGGACTTCAGGTTGGCGGAGGTGTCAATGCTGCCAATGCTGCTGAATATCTTGATGCAGGTGCTTCCCATGTGATCGTGACCTCTTATGTGTTTCAGGATGGCCATGTTAATATGGAACATCTGGATAAGATCTGCCGGGCAGTGGGAAAAGAGCATCTGGTATTGGATTTGAGCTGTCGGATAAAAAACGGAAGTTATTATATTGTGACGGACCGCTGGCAGAAGTTTACGGAGGAAAAGATTGACGGGTGTACGCTTGACATGCTGATGGGCTACTGTGATGAATTTCTGATCCATGCGGTGGATGTCGAGGGAAAGAGCCAGGGGATTGAAGAGACACTTGTCAGACAGCTTGGTGTGTGGTGCAGCAGTTCGGGTAAGATTGCCGTTACATATGCAGGCGGAGTGCATGATTATGCGGATATTGAACTATTAAGAGTGTTTGGCGGCGATCGGATAAATGTGACAATCGGGAGTGCACTTGATATTTTTGGCGGAAGGCTTGCCTTTGATGAAGTACTTAGAAGAATAAAGAACTGAACAGTTTTCAAATATGTACAAGAAAAGCTTCGTGATGTCTGTCACGAAGCTTTTGTCCCTTTATAGGAAATTGAGATTTAATAAGCTGAATTCTCTGTTCCCTCTGCTTTTGGATCGGACGGTACCCCATCTGCATATGAACAGCAGCAAAGCGGAAGAACTAAAAAGCAGCCCGCAGAAGACAACAATGCTGGCGCTTGCGGTGACACACCACAACCTGCCAGAAAGTATAGCAGTGGGCGTGGTTTATGCTGATTGGCTTTCCGGCACAGTGGAGCCAGTCCTGTTTGCCGTAAGTTATACGGTCACGATGGCGCTGGGATAGTCAGAGCATATGTTTTTGTTTCCGGCAGACAGGGACAGAAGAACGGGAAATTAATTACCGCCTCTCAGTATAACATTAACACAGAACACACCGTCACCAAAATGGAACCGACAATATCCGCCGTTTTTTTCCGCAATATGGCGCACAGCCTGTAAGCCGATTCCCTCCCCCGGACGCTTGGAAGAAAGGAATACACCGTCTTTCTCTTTCACTTTCCCGTCATAGGTATTCTCAACAGATAACAGTACCATGTGACCAGAATGCAGGCGGGCGGACACTTTCACCAGCCGATGTTCCGTGGCCATCTTCAGACTTGCCTCCATTGCATTTTCAAGGAGATTGGACAGCACGGAACAAAGGTCAGGCTCCGATACCGGAAGCTTATGGGGCAGGTCAAGCTCGAAAGTGAGCGGAATCCCATTTTCCCGGCACAGCGGTACGAAATAGCTCGCAACACTATCTACGGCTGCATTTTTGCACAGTCCAAGATCCTCGACGGGAATGCTGCCCTGCGCTTCGTCGAGATACTTTATGATACCCTCCAGATTCCCTTGTGCGGCAAGACTTTGCAGGACATGGAAATGGTGGCGCATATCATGGCGTGCCTGCCGTATCTGCCCGATCGTGGAGCGGAGGTTGTCGTACCGTGCCCGCTGCATGGAGAGGAACTGGTTCTCCCGGCGGAGGCGGTCATTGCGGTTCAGGCTGGCCGCCATGAGGTAAAAAAGCACGTAGGACAAAAGGAGCAGGAGAAGAAATACAAAGCTAAAAAGGATGTAAAGCTGCCGTAACCGTCCCTGTTCCAGCATATCGGGATCTTTGGGGATCATGGCGAGATTCAGCCCAATAAACAAAGGCGGCAGGAGCCAGAACACATACCATGTCTGTGCGAAAGCATCATCCTCTAAAAGGTTCCTTGCCGCATGGGTGGCGGGATGCCATGATGCCGCTACAAGGAAACAGCACATCACAAACCAGAACAGCACAGCGCGGAAAGGAAGAGGCGGTGCAGAAATTCCAGGGCTTAAGATGCCGCTCATCCCAATGGCGGCGCTTCCCATACAGGAAAAGGCACCGCATACGGCAAGAAAGACGCTGACAGATTTCCAGCGTGTGATCCTGAGCGTATGTACATAGAAGCTGCCCATGACAACAGCGATGGGGAAAAACAGCCATAAGGTGCTGATCTGGAAAAAGCAGCTTATAACGCCGCCTGTAAGGCACAGAAGGAGCGTCAGCAGTATCGTTTCCGCCGCCAGCTTTGCGGGAGGCATCCGGAGATAATGTTTCATAGGCAGGTAAACGAGCAGCATACCGGGCAGGAATATCATAAGTTCCAGTGCGGGGCTGAGGAATCCCATCATTTTTAAACCCTCCTTCCAAAGAGAAAGTCGCCGAAAGCCATCCTTGCGGTTTTGGAAAGATGGCGGCTGACGGGGATTCTTTTCCCATCTTTCAGGATGAAGTCCATACCGTCAAAGTCCTCCGCATGTTCCATGTTGACAAGAACGCCCCGGCTGCACAGGAAGAAACGCCCGTCCGTAAGGGCGGCAGTAAACTCCCGGAAAGTCTGGCGTGTCACGTGCTTCTCTCCGTCTGTGCTGTAAATGTATATCTGGTGCTGGTAGTGTTCCGCATACAGAATATCCCGAAAGCGGAGCCGTGCAATGCCGCCTGTGGCATTTATTTCGAGATACCTGTCTGTAACGGGAAAGCGTTTTACAATCTCATCAAACAATGCGGCAAGGGCAGCATCTTCATATGGCTTCACCAGATAATGCAGCGCCCGGACACGGAAACCATCAAGGGCATGGTCGGTGGAGGTGGTGATAAACACAAGCAGGCAGTCTGGATCGAAGCGGCGCAGTTCTTCCGCCGTATCCACGCCGTTTTCGTTTCCCATATAAATATC
>JAIEEY010000079.1 GCA_029067205.1 Lachnospiraceae bacterium | reverse complement strand
GGGAAGTGACAGAGAGCCGCTTTTAAGCGGCCACCAGTAACAAGATAATGGTTTATTGAACTGCCTTTAGGCAGAATAGTAACAGGATAATGGTTTGCCGGACCGCCTGTAGGCGGAAAAGTAACATCGGCCCAGCAGGGCTGGTGGTTCGTGACTTAGAAGTAGGCCTGCATCGGAAGATAAATCGCCTCCATAAAATTAATTTTAATCTGGGTATTGCTTTCTAAGCTTACAGTGTTTAAAATGTCCATAGAGAGACTTTCTTTCTTTGGTATTGATTTTGATTATATACTTTTATTTTACCATAGAAAGAGGTCTTTTTCTATTCACTAAATAAGTGAAATGCAGTATTCATTTAAAATATAGCAACTATGCGCCTCACAACCACATTTACTAGAATTTGGTGAATAATTCAGGTATAACCAGATGAAATACTTTGTATCTGTTTCCAGTTCCGATAGCCTATTAACGGTGTACAAACAATTTCAAGAAATCAGTCCACATATAATGGCAAAGGAGACAAAACTTGAAACACAGGCACAAAATAAAATAGTGGTACCCGTCCTTATACTATTGGCAGTTATGTTGTTATTGTTTTCGCTAGCGAGTCTGATTATGTTAAGAATAAATCAAAATATAGGTGAAGAAAAGAAAAAGTATGATAACCTTTTTTCTATTTGGATACACTTATGATCAGTTGCAGGGCGAGATATGCAAAGAAATGGCTGCTCTTTTCTTTGTTCCCCTTGTTTTAGGCTCATCAATTTCCATTGCGTATACGATACTTGCTAATATTAGAACCGATCTACAGCTTGTTATAGTAACTTTTGGAGCTGCACTGTTATTTTTTGTAATTAAATATGTTCTTTATCGAGTAACAATATGGGAATTAGTCAGTCAATATTTAACTTGAATCCGTGAAACTCACTGTTGGTTCAGAACCTATATGTGTAAAATTTTAGTATATGCAGTACTGCAAATGCTTAATTTTCAGGGGCGAATATCATGTCGGTCTTTTCGTTCATGACATTATTTAATGCAGTTGGGGCACTCTTTGTCAGCCACATGGGAGACTTAAAGGGCAGGAAGTGGTTTTATGTTTTTGATATTGGACTTGATGCGCTTCCGGCAATGATTTTCTGCTGTCTTATAATGTGATCGTTTTTATCATTGAAATGATTCTTTCCATGGTGAAGGACATCTTTGCACCAGTGTCTTTTGCTTATTTTTATGATATGTTTGACGATCACAACGGCACGATCGTTTTAGGAATCGTGGAGTCTTTCAGCAGTGCCATCGGAATCATCATGCCTGTGATTGTCGGCTGGATATGGGAATTTTCACCACAGCTTGTATTCGGTATTGGTGCAGCAGGGTGCCTTTTGTTGTCAGGAATTGCCGCGGCATACCTTCCGGGTAAAAAGATATAAAAAAACCTTGCAATAAAAGCGCATCTAAGGTTTGACATTTTGCGAATTTATGATAGAATTGTAACATAGTTGTAATAGTTCGGAATGGAAAGCCGGATTGAATACAGTATACTATAAGGAAGTCATGATTACTGCAGAATGGAGATTGATATGAAACAGCAAAAACACAAGCGTAAGGAAACCTTTTCAATACTCCTTGTCTCCAACACTGGAAATGATACTAAGCATTCTGTTCTTTCACTTAGGACTCTGCGGCTGATTATTGTGCTGATGTTGCTGATCTGTGCCACTTTTGCATGGACGATATTCCGTTCTGGTACACATTTCAAAAGTGAGTCTGAGCTTCGGCAGAGGCTGACAACGAGTGAACAGCAGGTGAAGCAGCTAGAAAGTGAAAAAGAGACATTAAGCGCCCAGGCTGCTGCTCTTGCAGAGGAAAACGAATTATACAGACAGGCAGAGATCATGAGTGCCGAGATGGTGGAAACAGGAGAGAGCACAAGGGAAGAGACACCAAAGGATACAACAATTCCTGGTCAGTACCCACCAACTGCCAGCGAACTTTCGAAAGAACCGTATTCGGAGGGATACAATTGGGGGAAATATATTGTTAGGATTGTTATACTTATAGGCGCAGTGCTTATGTTTTTTGCTATCGTTAAACCTTTATTAAGAAAATTGCAATTGTATGATTCTTTCAGGATAAAAGATATATATAAATATGCATTATTTTATAAACGTGCCACAGAGGAATCTTCATTTGAACAGGATTTCGACTGTCCTGAATTTGATACAGAAATAAGTCCGGACAATGAGATTTTTGACAATATGCAGGAGCAGCATCATACGAATGAAGTATTGGAGCAGGACGTTTTAGAGAACGGTCAGGAACTGCTTCAAAGAGAAACATCTTTCACGGATGCGGAAGAAGGTATGCTATTAGTGCTTGATATCCCTATACAGAGAAATAAAATATTATTGGATAAAATCAGGGTTGAAAAAAGTATGGTAACAGTTCCTGTAAATGGGGGAAATATGCAAATGGATGTTTCGTGTAAGAAGTTTGAAATGATGGCAGATATTAATTTTGAGCATTGTAAAAAGTATTATATTAAAAGAGGAACTTTACCCTATGTAATTGTAGCAGTAATTGAATATTGCATTAACATATGGAGCAAAGAATGGAATGAAAATGCCGAAAATGCATGTGAGAAATTAAACATTCAGCTAAACCAGAAACTGAATCCATATGGAATAAAGACAAGTCTTTCAGGAAAAGGATGTCTTTTTTTTGAAAATAAAGTTTTAATCACTTTCGAAGATGTATTATATTTATTGAGTAGTAAAGCGGTATAATGAGATACTGTGTTTCAACATGTATGGCGTTCAATGTTTTTTTGTTCGGAACCCATGGGGTATATATCAAAGCATTTAAGGCATCAGGAAAAATCCTGGTGTCTTTTTGGGTATGACGGGCATGCCCGTATTTTGTGGTGAAAATCTACTTAGGTGTAGCTGACAACGAACTTTATGGCGGAATCTGCGCTTGTTTTTTCAGAGAAAACATTAAAAACCCTTGCAATAAAAGTGCACAGAATAAACACATGAACGAAAAAAAGAAGAAAAAGAGCATATTTTTGTGGAAATTTATGATCACAATTGACTAAAAATAATTTTATCACTCTTTTTATCGAAAAACGAACAAATTTTCTAGTAAAAATATCTAAAAATCCAAAGCGAATTAGATTCTTTTCGTTTATACGTTTATTCTGTAAAAGTGCATCTTAGGTTTGACATTTTGCGAATTTGTGATAGAATTGTAACATAGTTGTAATAGTTCGGAATAGAATGCCGGATTGATTACAGTATACTATAAGGAAGTTATAATTACTGCAGAATGGAGATTGATATGAAACAGAAAAAACATAAGCGTAAGGAAATTTTTTCACTACTCCTTGTCTCCAACACGGGAAAAGATACGAAACATTTTTTGCTCTCACTTAGGACTCTGCGGCTGATTATTGTGTTGATGTTGCTGATCTGTGCCACTTTTGTATGGGCGATATTCCGTTCCGGTACACATTTCAAAAGTGAATCCGAGCTTCGGCAGAAGCTGACAACGAGTGAACAGCAGGTGAAGCGGCTGGAAAGCGAAAAAGAGACATTAAGTACCCAGATTGCTGCTCTTACAGAGGAAAATGAATTATACAGACAGGCGGAGATCGTGAGAGCCGAGATGGCGGAAACGGAAGAGAGCGCAGAGGAAGAGACACCAAAGGATACTACGATTCCTAGTCAGTATCCATGTACTGCCGGCGGACTTTTGAAAGAGCCGTATTCGGAGGGACACCCGTATATCTCGATCAGTGCACAGCAGGAGGACTGCATTACAGCAGCAGGTGATGGGACAGTTACTTCAGTTGGTTCTGATGATACATATCCGATCATTATAGAAGTGGATCACGGGAATGGCTACAGATCACGTTATATGTGTCAGCAGGAGGCAAATGTGCAGGTAACGGCGGGACAGCAGGTGCAGATCCGCGATACCCTGATCGTTATTAATGGAAACGATACCCTGTTTGATTATCAGGTAATATATGGGGAGCAGGTGATCGATCCGCTGCTTGTACTGGAAGCTAAAGGATAAAGTAAATTTAAAAACAGCATCAGAAGAGCTGATGTGTAAGGGAAAACAGGAGGATATCATGTTGGGAAAAAACAAAAAGTCTGCGTATGGAGATGATGGGCGAGAGAAAGTCGTCAGTACACTGATCGGAAAGGAGACAACCTTTGACGGCGATCTGACGTCAGGAGAAACGATGCGGATAGATGGTGTGATCAATGGAAACTGTACCTGTGAGAAGAAATTGATTCTCAGTTCAGATGGACAGGTCAAGGGGAACATTACGGCACAGAGTGTTATCATCTCTGGAAGGGTGGATGGCGATATCATCGCTCAGGGAAAACTGGAACTGCTGTCCACAGGCAAGATTGCCGGAAATATTACGGCGGGCTCGCTTGTCATCGACGAGGGGGCAGCATTTGATGGAAGGTGTACGATGTCATCATCAGCCTCTGCAAGCTTGTATGCTGACACAGAGTCATAATTTATTGATTTAGCTGTCACAAATTCATTTTGGTTTGTGGCAGTTTTTTTGTGTAAAAAACTCTTTACAAATCAATTGTCAGATAATATAATGAATTTACATAATATTTTGAAAATAACTAAAGTATTGTGAAAAAACGGCCGATATAGTTACTGTAAACCGATTTGACGGCACTATTTGAGATTTCAAAAGTTTTTATTGTAAAAAAAGTGTGAAAACCCTTTGAAAAATGGTTAAATTAGGTTATAATAGCTTAGTTACAGTATGTCTTCATAGATATAACTGTAATGGGAATACTAAGTTATCAGGAGATTACGCTGACGAAGCTAAGGAACAGACACGAAATAACAGGATATGATTGATGCATTTCGAGACAGTTCCTGATGATAAATGACTTGATTTTACCAATTTGAACAAATTTGAATTCAAAGAAAGGGGCATACGGCCATGCAATACACAGATATTGGAATCGATCTTGGAACCGCGAGTATATTAGTTTACATCAGGGGGAAAGGCGTTGTACTGAAGGAGCCTTCCGTCGTTGCCTTTGACAGGGATACACAGAAAATAAAAGCGATCGGAGAGGACGCACGGCTGATGCTCGGCAGGACGCCGGGAAACATTGTGGCAGTGCGGCCGCTCAGACAGGGTGTTATTTCTGATTATAAGGTGACGGAGCAGATGATGAAGCACTTTATTCAGAAGGCGCTGGGCAGGAAGACATTCCGGAAACCGATTATTGCTGTATGTGTACCGAGCGGTGTCACAGAGGTGGAGAAGAAGGCGGTTGAGGATGCTACGTACCAGGCAGGCGCAAGGGATGTCAAGATCATCGAGGAACCAATTGCTGCAGCAATTGGTGCGGGGATTGATATCTCAAAGCCTTGTGGAAATATGATTGTGGATATCGGGGGAGGTACTTCTGATATTGCAGTGATTTCGCTTGGCGGCACTGTAGTCAGTGCATCGATTAAGGTCGCAGGCGATGACTTTGATGAAGCCATTGTCAGATATATGAGGAAAAAACACAATCTTTTGATTGGTGAGAGAACGGCAGAAGACATTAAAATTAAGATAGGTTCAGCATTTAAGAGACCAGAGGTTGATTACTTGGACGTGAGGGGACGCAATCTTGTCACGGGTCTTCCAAAGACGATCAGGGTTTCCTCCGAAGAGACCGAGGAGGCGCTTCGTGAGACAACTTCCCAGATCATTGACACGATCCACAGCGTTCTTGAGAAGACTCCGCCTGAGCTGGCAGCGGACATCGCTGACAGGGGCATTGTGCTCACTGGGGGTGGAAGTCTGCTCTGCGGACTGGAGGATCTGATCGAGTCCAGAACAGGTATCAATACCATGACCGCGGAGGATCCCATGACGGCAGTGGCAATCGGTACAGGCAAGTATGTGGAGTTTCTTGCGGGTGGCAGGGACGAGTGACCAGCAGCGTTTCTCCTGACAGTGCTGAAGCTGAAAATGTCGAAGCAGTGTAAGGGATTAGGAGGAGTTTATGCTTAGAGGTCTATATACATCATATACTGGTATGTTAAACGAACAGTACAGAATGGATATCATGTCAAACAATCTGGCAAACGCAGATACGACTGGTTTTAAGAAGGAGGGCTCCACGAGCCAGGCATATTCGGAAGTAATGGCAGTGAAGATCAAGGATTGGACAGAAAGTCCGAATACGCCGAAACGTCTTGGGAACATGAGCTTGGGAGTGAAGATTGGGGAAACTTACACAGATTTCTCACAGGGGTCACTCAGGGACACAGGGAATACGTATGACATCGCACTTGGGGGAAAAGGTTTTTTCAACATTGAATTTACCAGCAAATCCGGCGAGACCTCTACCAAATATACAAGAGACGGTGGGTTTACCATCACAAAGGAAGGCTATCTGGTGACAAAGGATGGTGATTATGTCCTCGGTGAAAATGGCAGGATCCAGCTCTCAACAACAGCGGGCAGCACAGTGTTTGACAGGAATGGGGATATTTACCAGGATGACAGACTTGTGGCGAGCCTCAAAATATCGGATTTTGAAGATACCAATTATCTGACCCATTACGGTGAGACGATGTGGGATGCCAAGGAAGGTGCAGTGGAAATAGACGCGGAAGACCCTGAGGTACACCAGGGATATCTCGAGATGTCAAATGCAAACGTTGTCAAGGAAATGGTAAACATGATAACGATTTCAAGGCAGTACGAGTCGAACCAAAAGATGCTGACTACTTTTGATGATACGCTTGAAAAAACGATGACGTTGAGTAAAGTATAAGGCATGACATGATTTTTGATAATAGGAGGAAAAGGTAAATGGTACGATCATTATGGACAGGCGCAACAGGTATGATTGCGCAGCAGTTGAATGTAGACAATATTGCCAATAATCTCGCAAATGTAAACACGACGGGTTTCAAGTCAGAGGTTATGGAGTTTAAATCATTATTATATCAAACAATACAGACAAGAACCACTACTGCAAACGGTGAAAACAAGCCCATTGGGGCGGAGGTAGGGCTGGGCGTCAGAAATTCTTCGATCACGTCTATTTTTACAGATGGAAATCTGCTTGAGACACCAGGCGAAGCAAATTTTGCGCTCAACGGACGCGGCTTCTTTGGAATCAGAGGCGCGGACGGAAATACATATTATACACGGAATGGTAATTTTGTGTTTGCTGTCGGACCAGAAGGGATTACACTGGAAACATCTGACGGACTTCCTGTGTTGGATTCTGAGGGTGAACCGATCATTCTTGAGGATGACGATATTGTCACCAGCAAGATCACGGTCGGCCGCAATGATGGGATGCTGTATTATCCTGATGAAGACGGTGTGCCACGGAGTTTGGAGATTCAGATTGGTCTCTGGCAGTTTAACAATCCCGCAGGCTTGTACAAGGAAGGCGACAGCTTGTTCTCAGAGACGGAAGCAAGTGGTGAGGCAATGAATGAGGCTGAAAATGATAATCTGCCCAGGACGAAAATGATCCAAGGATACTTAGAGGGTTCTAACGTACAGATTGCTGATGAGATGGTAAATCTGATCGTGGCACAGAGAGCTTATGAAATGAATTCCAAGGTTATCACTACTTCGGATGAGATGCTTCAACAGGCAAATCAGTTAAAACGCTAATAGGGGGTAGTGCGGTATGGATATCGGTGGAATAGGTTCTGCGTATGCGGACTTTATGACAAGCCAGGCTTCGAACAATAAGGCGGAGTCACTGCAGAGTAAACTGACAAATGGCAGTGCAGTGACAGATGAAGAAGAGCTCAAAGAGGCGTGCAAAGAGTTTGAGTCCTATTTTGTGGAGCAGGTCTTTAATGCAATGATGGAGACGACAAAGGTTTTTTCAGATGACAAAGAAGATGGCTATGCGACAAAAATGGTAGATTATTTTAAGGATTTTGCAGTGCAGGAGCTGTGCGACAATGTGACAGATGGCGACGGACTGGGACTGGCAAATATTCTGTATGAGCAGATGAAGCGCAATTATGGCATTGGAGTAGTGCAGCCAGAGGAACTTTCAGAGGATTGAAAACAGCCGACCTTGTTTGAAAGAACAGGTCGGTTTTTACATTATGGAGGAACAGGTGTCTTGGAAAAACTGAAGGGTTTTGTCGAGCATATTATTTTTAAAAATGCGGAGAACGGTTATGGAGTGATCAATCTCAAGGTGGATGAGATGGAGATCACTTGCACTGGAACCTTTACCAATCTTGATGAGGGGGAAAGCATTGAGGCGGAAGGAACTTATGTAGATCACGCAGTTTATGGGAAACAGTTCAAAGTAGAACGTTTTGAGGTGATCGCTCCCGAGGATAGGGTTGCTGTGGAACGATATCTTGGCTCTGGTGCGATCAAGGGAGTCGGCGCAGCGCTTGCCGCCCGCATTGTGCGGCATTTTGGGGACGATACCTTTCGGATTATTGAGGAAGAGCCACATCGGCTTGCCGAGATTAAAGGGATCAGCGAGCGGAAGGCGAGGGAGATTGCGGAGCAGGTTGAGGAGAAAAAGGATGCAAGGGATGCGATGCTCTTCCTGCAGAAATATGGTATTTCCAACACTCTGGCGATCAAGATCTACAAGCAGTATGGCATGGGACTGTACAAGATTATGCAGGAAAATCCATATAGGCTGGCGGAGGATGTGTCTGGTATTGGCTTTCGCATTGCGGATGAGATCGCGTCGCGCATTGGAATTCACACAGACTCGGACTACAGGATCAGGAGCGGGATATTGTACACATTGCTGCAGGCGGGGGCAGAGGGGCATGTCTTCCTGCCGGAGGAACTTTTGCTGGAAAAGGCGGCAGAGATGCTGGGATTGATACCAGAGCAGATTGAGCCGCAGATTACGAATCTAGCGATCGATAAAAAGCTTGTGATCAAGGAAAAGGAACTGGAAAACGATCAGAAAATGATATGTATCTATGGCATGAGTTTTTACTATGCGGAGCTGAACTGTGCCAGAATGCTCTATGAGCTTCAGCAGGCTTTTGACGGGGCAGAGCGTTTTACCAAGGTGGAGTTGGAACGGCTGGAAAAAAAGATAAAGAAGCTGGAGGAAATCAGCCATATGGAGCTGGATGCACTTCAGCGAAAAGCCGTAACCGAGGCGGTGCAAAATGGTATTTTTATCCTTTCCGGCGGGCCTGGAACGGGCAAGACGACGACGATCAATATGATTATCCGCTATTTTGAACAGGAGGGCATGGATATCTTTCTGGCAGCGCCTACCGGAAGGGCAGCTAAGCGCATGACAGAGGCAACCGGATTTGAGGCAAAAACGATTCACAGGCTTCTGGAGCTTAACGGCAATATGTCAGATGACAGGCAGTCGTCGGCAGTGCATTTTGAGAAGAATGAACTCAATCCGCTGGAGGCGGATGTCGTCATCATTGATGAGATGTCGATGGTGGATATCCATCTGTTTCAGTCGCTTCTGAAGGCGATCGCGCCAGGAACAAGACTTGTGATGGTCGGTGACAGAAACCAACTTCCGTCTGTAGGGCCAGGGCAGGTTTTGAAAGATTTGATGGAAAGCGGATGTATTGCCACTGTTGTCTTGTCGAAAATCTTCCGGCAGGCAGGTGAGAGTGATATTGTAGTCAATGCACACTGTATTAATGAAGGTAAGCCAATTAAGCTGGACAACAAGAGCAAGGATTTCTTTTTCCTGGAGCGGGATAATGTAAATGTGATCTATAAGCATATAATACTGTTGATTACGGAAAAGCTTCCTCGGTATGTCAAATCCGGAACCTATGATATTCAGGTGCTCACACCGATGCGCAAGGGGGCGCTTGGCGTAGAGACATTGAATGGTATTTTGCAGCAGTACCTCAATCCGCCATCGCCTGAAAAACTGGAACTGGCGCATGGCGACGGAGTGTTCCGCTTAGGGGACAAGGTGATGCAGATCAAGAATAATTATCAGCTGGAATGGGAGATTGTCAGCAAATACGGCATCGCTATCGACAGTGGGCAGGGGGTTTTTAACGGAGATGTGGGTGTCATCAAGGAAATCAATGAGACTGCGAAGACGGTTGTCGTGGAGTACGACGACATGCGGAGAGTGACGTATCCTATTACCGGACTTGACGAGATAGAGCTTGCCTATGCACTTACTATACACAAATCGCAGGGCAGTGAGTATCCCGCGGTGATCATGCCGCTGCTCACAGGTCCAAGGATGCTGTTTAACAGGAATTTGCTCTACACGGGTGTTACACGGGCGAAAAACTGTGTGACAATATTGGGAAGCAGGGAGACCGTCAACCAGATGATCGCAAACGAGAGCGAACAGAAGCGGTATACAGGCTTAAAGGAAAGAATATGCGAGATTACAAATCAGAATTTAGGATAAAGGATGCACTGCTCAATATGGTATTTCCACGCCGGTGTCCTGTGTGTGATGAGATTGTTCCGATTGGAGACGGGCTGATCTGTGGTCAGTGCAGGACAAGGCCACAGTATATCAGGGAGCCGCGGTGCAGGCGGTGCGGGAAACAGCTTATGGGGGAGGCGAAGGAATTCTGTCATGACTGCATGCAGCACAAACATGTGTACGATTATGGCTATGCTCTTTATGACTACCAGAGTATGAAAAGGAGCATTTACCGCTTTAAATATGGAAAAAGATGTGAGTATGCGAAGTTCTATGCGAGGGATATCTGTGAGAAGCTCATCGATGAGATTCGCTTGATGGGGGCGGATGCGATTATCCCAGTTCCAGTGCATGTATCGAGGAAAAGGAGCAGGGGGTATAACCAGGCAGAACTTGTCGCGTCGGAAATGTCAAGACTTACGGGAATAACAATGTATGAAAAATTAGTGCAGAGAACTAAGAAAACTGCACCGCAAAAAGAACTTACCATACAAGAAAGACAAAATAATTTGAAAAAGGCTTTCAATATTAGCACAAATGTTGTAAAATTAAATAAAGTTATTCTTGTCGATGATATTTATACGACAGGAAGTACATTAGACGCCGTTGCTATGGAGTTGAAGCGGCATGGCGTGAAAGCAGTTTATTTCATAGCACTCTGCATCGGAGAAGGGATGTAGGAATAAAATTATCAATGGAGGGATTTTGAATGAATGTAAGGAATTGTAGAAAATGTGGAAAGCTTTTTAATTACATAGCCGGGATGCCGATCTGTCCGGCGTGCAAGGATAAGCTTGAGGAAAAGTTTCAGGAAGTAAAGAAGTATATCCGTGAGAACCGTATGGCAGACATCAAGGAGGTAGCGGAGGAGTGCGAGGTTGAACCAGGACAGATCCAGCAGTGGATTCGTGAGGAGCGTCTTGAGTTCACAGCGGATTCTCCAGTGAAGATTCCCTGTGAGAATTGTGGTGCGATGATTCGTTCAGGAAAGTATTGTGAGAAGTGTAAACGCGAAATGACCAATAATCTGTCCAGTGTGATGGAAAAGCCAAAGGCAGTTCTGGCAGAGCCGAAAAAGCCGCAGTCAACAGGAAATAAGATGCGCTTCCTTGACAGACAATAGTCTTATGGCGGTTATAGCATAAACAGGATTGTTTAAGGAAAAGAGTTATGTTGAATGAAGAGAGAATAAAATTGATGACCAAAATGGCATGTTATGAGGCTGATGAAGGAAGAAAAAATGTTGCTATTGGAAATTATTTTCGAGGCGACTATATTGGTCTGCAGGTCATAAAATCCATCATCGGCGCAACGATTGCGTATGTTATTTTATTTGCAATGTTCATTCTTTATGATTTTGAGGATTTTATGGCGAACATCTACAAGATGGATCTGCTTGGTTTTGCAAAGTCAGTGATTATTTATTATCTGATCTTTACGGCAGTATACGCCCTGATTGCATATGGGGTTTATACTTATCGGTATATGAAGGCAAGAAAGAGCCTTAAGATCTATTACAATAATCTCAAGAAACTTGCTTATATGTATGACAGGGAGACGAAAAAATTATGACAAACCTTTTGGTTTTTAGGGAACAGTTAAAAAAGTTTTACAGCAAATATGAGCTATACCTTACACCGGTTTTTAAGTTTTTGTTGGCATTAATGACGTTAGTCATGATAAACAACAGTATTGGCTACATGAGTGAGCTGAAAAAATTCTCGGTGGTGTTTGTGCTTGCCCTCATGTGTTCATTTTTGCCGATGAATTTTATTGTGTTTGCAGCAGCGATCGTGTCACTTGGGCATCTCTACAAATTTTCGATGGAATGTGCGCTTGTGGCACTGGTCGTGTTTTTGCTGCTGTTTATCCTTTATTTTCGATTTTCATCAAAGGATACGATCGCAGTATTGTTTACACCGCTTTGTTTTATATTAAAGATACCTTATGTGATGCCGATTGCAATGGGACTTGTGGGAACACCGGCGTCTGCAGTGTCGGTGGCAAGTGGTGCGATCATATATTATACTGTGAGTTATATGACGGGTAACGCATCGGTGCTCAACACGTTTGAAGAGGATGGTGCCCTGGAGAAATTTCGGTATGTTATTGACGGACTACTTGGAAATAAAGCTATGTATGTGACACTTGCAGCTTTTGTGGCGACAGTGATCGTTGTGTACTTCATTAGAAGACTCAGCGTTGATTATGCATGGACAATTGCTATGGTCACAGGGGCACTTCTGGATGTGCTGGTCATGTTGTTTGGAGATTTGATGTACAATACCAATCTTTCGATTGCCGGTCTGATCGTCGGGAGTGTGGTATCAGTGGCGCTGGCAAAGGCACTGGAATTTTTTGTTTTCAATGTGGATTACTCGCGGACAGAGTATGTGCAGTTTGAAGATGATGAATATTATTATTATGTGAAGGCTGTTCCCAAGAATACGGTGGCGGCGCCGCAAAAACGGGTAAAGACGATCAGAGTACCTGAAAAAGCAGTCAGAGAGCAGAAGAGGGATAGATAAGAGGGATGGATCAATATGGATATGGTTCTTGAACAGCTTAGTTCATATTTAGAAATTTTGTCATTGCGCAGTTTTAACATCAGGTGGCAGGATATAGTGGAGGTTATCATTATATCCTTTTTATTGTATCAGATCATGGCATGGGTAAAGCATACCAAAGTGTGGCTTCTTATGAAGGGAATCATCATTATCATAGCGTTTATTTTACTGGCGCTTATCTTCAAGATGCACACGATTATATGGATTGTGGAACATGTGCTGAGCCTGGCGGTCACAGCGGTGATCGTTATCCTGCAGCCAGAGCTTCGTCATGCGCTCGAGGAGCTTGGGCGCAAGAGCTTTGTCACGAATCTGATCACTTTTGAAAAGCCGACAGATGAACGCTTTTCTGACAAGACTGTGAATGATCTGGTGAAGGCAAGTTTTGAGATGGGCAAGGTGAAGACGGGGGCACTTATGGTGATCGAGCAGAATGTACTGCTCACAGAATATGAGAGAACAGGTATTGAGGTGGATGGATTGATCTCCAGTCAGCTGCTTATCAATATCTTTGAACATAATACGCCGCTCCATGACGGTGCTGTGGTCATACGCGGAAACAGGGTGGTATCGGCGACCTGCTATCTGCCGCTGTCGGATAATATGCAGATCAGCAAGGAGTTAGGAACGCGGCATCGCGCAGGCGTTGGGATATCAGAGGTGACAGACGCACTCACGATCATTGTATCAGAGGAGACAGGTCATGTTAGTGTCACTTATGAGGGGAAATTATACCGCAATCTTGACGCAAACGAACTGAAAGAAAAGATCAGCATGATACAGAATAAGGAAGTGGAGGAGAATAAGAAGCGCAGGCTCTGGAAAGGTAGGGCTAAAGATGAAAAATAGTATATTGAAAAAAGCGGTTAGGCTGGTCACAAACAATTTTGGCCTGAAGATTCTGGCGGTGATCGTGTCCTGCGGTCTGTGGGTTGTGGTAGATAACATCAATGATCCGATTGAGACAGATACTTATTACAATGTCCCGGTCGAGATCATAAACGCGGATCTGGTGACGAATGAGGGCAAAGTATACGAAGTGCTTGACGGGACAGATACCGTTAATGTCACTGTGAAGGGAAAAAGAACAGTGCTTTCGTATATTTCAAAGGAGGACATCAAAGCAGTTGCGGACATGTCAGAGCTTACCTTTATGAATACTGTGGGAATCAAAGTGTCAAGTGCGCGCAGCAATTCCGAGCTTGATTTCAAGACAAACATTGACAGTGTAAAGCTGTCTATTGAAAATATGGTGCGCGACCAGAAACCGATCAATGTGTCTACATCTGGGGAGCCGGCGGATGGTTATGTGGTCGGTGGTATCAAGCCAAGTCAGAATGTTGTCAGACTTTCTGGACCAGAGTCGTTGATTGAACAGATCGACCATATTGATGCTGTTGCCAATATTGACGGATATTCTTCTGATATCGACACGAGTGTTGAACTGAAACTTTACGATGCGGAGAACAATGAGATTAAGAATAGTTCCATCAAGATGAATATATCAACAGTCAATGTGACGGTGACGATTCTTGCGACAAAGATCGTTCCGTTGAACTTTGTTGTTCCAGACGAACCGGCGGCTGGATTTGTGATAAATGGCGAGCCAGTCAGCATGCCTGAAACGGTGACGATCGCTGGCAGGAGCAGTGTGTTGGATAGTGTATCTAAGATTGTCGTAGCTGATCCGGCGCTCAGCGTGGATGGCAGAACTGAAAACCTGACTACAATAGTCAATATCAAAAAGTATCTTCCATCAAATGTGCAGTTTGCAGACAGCAGCTTTGGCGGCAATGTGAATGTTACAGTTGGAATTGAGCAGCTTGTGACAAAGGAGCTTGAGATACCAGCAAGGAATTTTGCGGCAGGGTATGGACCAGAAGATCTGAAGCTGACACTGAGGGAAGTGAATAGTCAGGAATATTATACGATTCGCATATCGGGAACAAAGACAGCAGTGGATAGTGTGGACGCAGAGAGCGTGATGGGTGTAGTAGACATGAATGTACTCCTTGAGAAGCTGGGTATCACCGAATGGGCTGCGGGTATCTATCAGGGAGAGATTTCGTTTATTAACCTTCCTGATAACGTGATGCTGGATCATCCATATCTGATGACAGTGATGCTCGAAACAATAGAAGAAACGGATAATACTGGCAATAATAATGAATAAATGGAACTATGAAGGTATTGAATCGTTACGAAAAAATTGGTTTTGGAGGATTGGAAAAGATGGCTAGACTATTTGGAACAGATGGAGTGCGGGGGGTAGCAAATGATGAATTGACACCGCTTCTTGCAATGCAGTTAGGGCAGGCAGGTGCCTATGTTTTATCAAAGGAAAATGCACATAAGCCGACAATCATGGTGGGATGCGACACGCGTATTTCGGGTGACATGCTGGCAAATGCCCTGATGGCAGGGGCATGTTCTGTCGGGGCAAACGTGGTGTACGTGGGAGTGATTCCTACACCGGCAATCGCTTATCTGACCAAAAAATACAGAGTCGATGCCGGCGTTGTGATATCAGCTTCGCACAACCCAGTTGAGTTCAACGGGATTAAGTTTTTCGATGGAAACGGTTTTAAACTGCCAGATTCGCTGGAAGATGAGATTGAAGAGCTGATTCACAGTGGTATGAAAGATGTTCAGTTTCCGACAGGACCGAGCGTGGGTAAGATCAAGTACCGCACTGACGCGAGAGAGGAGTATATCAATCATTCGGTCCGCGCTGTTCCAGTTGATCTGAGTGGCATGAAGATTGTGGTTGATTGTGCGGAAGGGGCTTCCTTCTATACATCTGTGGAGACGTTAAAGGAACTAGGTGCCAATATCGTGGCGATACACAATAATCCCGACGGGACAAATATCAATGCAAACTGTGGCTCTACACACATGGGAGAGCTTCAGGCGCGCGTTGTGTATGAGAAGGCGGACGTAGGACTTGCGTTTGACGGTGATGCCGACAGGCTTCTCGCAGTGGATGAAAACGGGAAGCAGATTGACGGTGATGTAATCATGGCCATCATTGGCAATCACATGAAGTCAAAGGGTACGTTGAAGGATAATACAATTGTCGCTACGGTGATGAGCAACCTTGGATTTTTCCTGATGGGAAAGGAACATGGTATCAATATTGAACAGACGAAGGTTGGAGACCGGTATGTGCTTGAGCGAATGCTTGAGCTTGGGGCAAACCTTGGCGGAGAGCAGTCAGGACATATTATTTTCCTTGATGAAAACACAACAGGAGACGGCCTTCTCAGCGCACTGCATTTGCTGCAGGTAATGGTTGAGACAAAGAAAACGCTCTCGGAGCTTGCGACGATTATGACAGTACTCCCGCAGGCACTGGTCGGAGCGAAAGTGCCCAATCACAAGAAGAACAGTTATATGGAGTATACGGAGATCGCATCAGCGATCGAACGTGTGAGTGCAAAGTTTGCAGATGAGGGCAGGGTATTGATCAGACCTTCAGGAACAGAGCCTTTGGTGCGGGTAATGATTGAGGGAAAAGACCAGCAGCTGATCGAGAAAGAGGCGCGGGAACTTGCAGAACTGATACAGAATGTGATGCTTTGATGCATGCGTAAATTATAAATATGTAAATATACGATTCGGAGGTGTGAGGAATGGTTAGTCAGAAAGTAGTTATCAAAAACCCAACAGGGCTGCATTTGCGTCCGGCAGGAATTTTATGTAAGGAAGCGATGGAGTTTAACTCGCTGATAACCTTTACATTCCGCGGAAATACGGCAAATGCCAAGAGTGTGCTCAGTGTACTTGGCGCATGCATTAAATGTGGCGACGAGATTGAGGTCTTTTGTGAAGGTTCAGATGAAGAAGAGGCTTTGTCAACTATGATAAGAGTCATAGAGGACGGCTTAGGGGAGTAAGGAACAGATAGTTCTTTTACATGAAATTAGTCCGAAGCAGCTTCGGACTAATTTCATGTAAAGCAGGTATTGCCCGATGAATAGAGGTTGGTTTTATGAGAAAAGATAACAATATGAGGAAAGGAAACAGGTAAGAATGATCATGGCGAAAAAAATAATTGTCACAGGCTGTAACGGACAGCTTGGACGTGCGATCAATAAAATATATCAGGACAGTACAGAGTATGAGTGCGTGAATACAGATGTAAGAGAGCTTGATATTACGAAAGTCGACGCAGTAGATCGGTTTGTATCTGATGTGAAACCATATGCCATCATTAACTGCGCAGCGCACACCAATGTAAATGGCTGTGAGACGGATGTGGACAACGCATACCGAATCAATGCGATCGGACCGCGGAATCTCAGTATTGCAGCCACAAGATATCATGCAAAGCTGATGCATATTTCAACGGATTATGTGTTTGATGGACATGCCAGTGCGCCTTATACAGAGTTTGATGCGCCAGATCCAAAGGCTGTGTATGGAAAGACAAAGCTTGCCGGTGAAAATTTTGTGAAAGAGTTTGCAAGGGAATACTATATTATCCGCACTGCATGGCTGTATGGCGACGGGAAAAATTTTGTCAAAACGATGCTGGGATTGTCAGAGAATCATGATAAAGTGACAGTGGTTGGGGATCAGTTTGGATCGCCGACAAGTGCTGATGAACTTGCAAAGGCGATTGCATATCTGCTTCCGACAGACAACTTTGGTCTGTTTCATGGTACCTGTGAGGGCATAACGAACTGGGCTGATTTCACGAGGGAGATTTACCGGCTTGCGGGAAAGTCTACAGTGGTTGAGACAGTCACGACAGAGCAGTATGACAAAAATGTGGCAGGGGTCGTTGCGCCCAGACCAGCATACTCTGTATTGGAAAACTATATGCTGAAACTTACGACGGATTATATGTTCGCGGATTGGGAAAAGGCAATTGCAGAATATATAAAGGACTTGTCTTTCTGACAAACTATATGTATACTAAAAGAAAAATGGAATATTGTGGTTAAATATAAGAAAGGAAACAAGTAAGATATGAATAATATAGCATTGATCACTGGAATCACGGGGCAGGATGGGTCTTATCTGGCAGAGTTTCTGCTTGCGAAGGGATATGAGGTGCATGGTCTGATCAGAAGGCACAGTATATCAAACACGATGCGCATCGATCATCTGATCAAATCAGAGTACTACAAGGTAAAATTTTTTCTGCATTTTGCAGATACGACAGACTCCTCCAATCTGATGCGGATTATCGGAGAGATCAGACCGACTGAAGTGTATAATCTTGCTGCACAGTCGCATGTGGGGGTGTCGTTTGAGGTTCCAGAGTACACTGCGGATGCGACAGGTGTCAGCACATTGAAGCTGTTGGAGGCGATCCGGGTAAATGGCGGTAACTGCAGATACTACCAGGCATCTACGTCAGAGCTTTTTGGAGGGCTTCCAGAGACAGCGCCGCAGAGTGAGACGACGCCGTTTTATCCCAAGAGTCCCTATGGTGTAGCAAAGCTATATTCCTATTGGATTACGGTCAATTACAGAGAGTCTTACAATATGTTTGCGTGCAACGGAATATTGTTTAACCATGAATCGCCGCGGCGCGGTGAGAATTTTGTGACCAGAAAGATTACACTCGCCATTGCAAATATCATCGCAGGAAAACAGGACAAGCTTTCCCTGGGAAATATGAATGCCAAGAGAGACTGGGGGTTTGCGGGCGACTATGTGGAAGGAATGTGGCTGATGCTTCAGCAGAATACTCCTGGTGACTATGTGCTTGCCACCAATGAAACACATACAGTACGCCAGTTTGTTGAGGCGGCATTTGCAGAGCTCGGTTTTGCCATTCGCTGGGAAGGCGAGGGTGTTGGCGAGAAGGGATATGACGCTGGGACAGGGAAGCTGCTTGTCGATGTCAATCCTGAGTTTTACCGTCCGGCAGAAGTGGAATTCCTCTGGGGAAATCCTGCCAAGGCGGAGAAGGAGCTTGGCTGGAAACGAAAGGTTGATTTTAAAGGGCTTGTGTCTATGATGATGGACGCAGACATGAGAGCGGTCACGGGAATGTCCTGTGTACAATATAAAAACAGCAAGGACGGAGGAAGCAATGAATAAGTCGGACAAGATATATATAGCAGGGCACAGAGGACTTGTGGGTTCTGCTATTGTGAGAAACCTTGAAGCAAAGGGATATACGAATGTGATCGGCAGGACGCACATAGAGCTTGACCTAACAAACCAGCAGGCAGTGAAAGCATTTTTTGAGACGGAGCGGCCGGATGTGGTCGTGCTTGCAGCGGCAAAGGTTGGTGGAATCAATGCCAACAACACGACACCGGCAGAGTTTGCCTACGAGAATATGCAGATTCAGTGCAATGTGATCAAGTGTTGTCACGACTATCAGGTTAAGAAGCTTTTATTCCTTGGAAGCACTTGTATCTATCCAAGGATGGCACCCCAGCCGATTCCAGAGGATGCACTGCTTACGGGACCTTTGGAGGAGACAAACGAGGCATATGCAATCGCAAAGATCTCTGGTCTGGAGATGTGCAAATTCTACAAGAGACAGTACGGTGATGATTTTATCAGCTGTATGCCGACGAATCTCTATGGACCGTATGACAATTATGATTTGTCGGGCTCCCATGTTATGCCGGCGATGATTCGGAAATTTCATGATGCGAAGATAAACAATGCTCCGAGCGTAGAGTTGTGGGGGACGGGAACACCGCTTCGCGAGTTTTTATATGTGGATGACATGGCGGATGCCTGCGTGTTCCTGCTGGAACATTATGATGGAGAGCAGCATGTAAATATCGGCACTGGCAAGGAAGTGACAATTAAGGAGCTGGCAGAGACAGTTCAGCGTGTGGTGGGATATCAGGGGGAGATTGTATGGAATCAGGATATGCCGGATGGTACACCGCGAAAACTGACAGATGTGACAAAGCTTCATAACCTTGGATGGACGCACAAGGTAGAACTTGAGGAGGGTGTGCAGCTTGCCTACGACTGGTTTAAGGAGAATGTGAAAGACGCCAGACTATAGCGAAATGACTGAGGAGTGCTACAGGGTAAATCAAATGTTACTGTTCATATCAGGACTTAGCATTTACTGCTAAGTCCGTAAGAAAACGTACAGTCAGCAGGTAAAAATCCATTTGCGAAGCAAATTTTGCATGGATTTTTAATTGTTACTGGAACGGAGTGAACAGTAACAATTAAATTAGGGTGTGATGAAAGTAAATATGGATGATGAGCGTTCGAGAGTAAATATCTATAGACGAACTACATACCATATGGTTAAATGTGGATTCCGGGCAAGGCAGAAGGGCTATCGTTATCTGCGGGAGGCAGTATGGATAGCCTATCAGGAGCCTGAAGTCCTAAGCTCAGTCACGAAACGCTTGTATCCTGAAGTGGCGAAGCGTTTTAATACTACAGATAAACAAGTGGAACGTGCAATACGAAACGCGATCGAGACTGCGTGGAACAAGGGAGATCCAGAGTCATTGAAAACTTTTTTTAAAGAAATCTACGGCGACGGGACGATAAGACCTACCAATACGAAGGTCATAGAAATGTTCGTTGGATTTTTCAGAAACACACCCTAGGATTTAATGGGAGGAGAATGTGGTTGAAGGCAGATTCTAAGATTTTGAGCATTATTGTGCCCTGCTATAATGAGGAGGAGAGTGTTCCGCATTTCTATGCAGAGACAGTGAAGCAGGAAACATTTTTTCGAGAGAAGAATGTGGAGTTAGAGTTTATATTTGTGGATGACGGATCAAAGGATGGTACGGTGGAAGCTGTAAAGGCGCTTCATGAGAGCGATGAGCGTGTGCATCTTGTATCGTTTTCCCGCAATTTCGGAAAGGAAGCTGCCATTATTGCAGGCCTTGAGAAAGCAGTCGGGGACTTTACAGTGCTTATGGATGCGGACCTGCAGGATCCGCCGGCGATCTTGCCGGAGATGTATGGCTACATTGAAGAGGGGTACGATTCGGTAGCGACAAGACGTGTGGACAGAAAAGGGGAGCCGCCTATTCGTTCTTTTTTTGCCAGACGGTTCTATGGTCTGATGCGCAAGATCTCAAAGACAGAGATTGTGGACGGTGCAAGGGATTACCGATTGATGACAAGACAGGTGACAGATGCAATTCTGGCTATGAAAGAGTATAACCGCTTTTCCAAGGGAATTTTTGGATGGGTTGGATACAGGACCAAATGGATTGAATATGAAAATATAAAAAGAGTTGCGGGAGAGACAAAGTGGTCGTTTTGGAAGCTGTTTCTGTATTCTCTGGACGGGATTATGGCATTTTCGACAGCGCCCTTGTCCGTTGCGTCGGTGTTTGGCATTCTGTTCTGCGTTATCGCTTTTGTGTTTATGATATTTATCTTCGTCAGGGCTTTGATATATGGGGATCCGGTGGCAGGCTGGCCATCTATGATGTGTATTATCTCCCTGATTGGCGGTGTACAGCTGCTATGCCTTGGTATTATGGGACAGTATATGAGTAAGATGTATATGGAAGTAAAGGACAGACCGAAATACCTTATTAAAGAGGAGTTTTAATTGTGGTATGATGGAGAGAAGGACTGGACTTGTAAGTATCGTTGTTCCGGTGTATAACGCGGAGCGGTTTATTGCTGAGACGATCAGCTATGTACAGAAGCAGACTTATGCTGAATGGGAGCTTTTGCTTGTGGACGACTGTTCGACGGATCAGAGCAGGGAGATCATTAATCGGAAAAGTGGAGAGGATAAGCGGATCAGGCTGATCGAATTGGACGAAAATGGCGGCGCTGCAAAAGCGAGAAACCGGGGTATTGAAGAGGCCTGTGGACAGTATCTCTGTTTTCTGGATGCAGATGACATCTGGCTGCCGGATAAGCTTAAGATTGAGTTGGAATCGATCAAAAACGCGGATACGGGATTTGTGTTTATGGGGTATGAGTTTGCGGATGTGTCGGGTACAGGGCTTGGGAAAGTGGTGCATGTACCAGAACATATTACGTATCGGCAGGCATTGAAAAATACGACTATTTTTACATCGACAGTGATGATCGACAGGAATAAAATACCAGATGAGGATATCTGTATGCCATATATTGCCAGCGAAGATACAGCGACATGGTGGCGGATTCTCAAAAAGCATGGGGCGGGATATGGCATCGACGAAAATCTGGTTAAATATAGAAGAAGTGCAGATACATTGTCATCAAACAAACTGACTGCAGTCAGGAGAATATGGAATTTGTACCGCAGGCAGGAACAGCTGTCTGTCATGAGAAGTGCATACTATATGTGTTTTTGGGCAGTCAGGGCGGTTTTGCGGCGGATTTAGGTTGGAGGCTGGACAGTGGGACGGATAGAGGCAGCGAAGAGAACGATTATATTGCAGATGTCATTGATCGGGCTTGTGTTCCAGACAGTATTGTATATCTATGTCTGGTATAAGGTGTATAATGACATTATGCAGAGCGGCATGTGGCGAAGCTTTCACAGAAAGGGCTTCTGGCTTCTGGCAGCCGTTTATTTTATATTGCTGTTATTTTTTACGGCGACTTATGGCGGGCTTAAGGTGGGGTACTTAAAGCCGATGGATGTATTTTTCTCTCAGGTGATTTCGTTATTGTGTGCAAATATTGTCTCTTATTTTCAGATCTCACTATTGTCGCTGGGACTTGTCACGCCTTATCCATTATTGTTGATGATGCTGGGGCAGATCGTAGTGTCGGCATCGTGGACATTGGTAAGCCACAAGCTTTACCAGCGCTTTTTTCCACCGAAGAATCTGCTGTTTATCAGCGGTGAGCGGCCGACAGAGGATATTTTAAAGAAGTTTGAGACGCGCAGGGATAAGTACAATATCATCAAATGTGCGGCACAGAGCGATGGACTGGAGGCGCTGGAACGCGAGATCGTGAGCTGTTATGACGGGGTTGTGCTGTGGGATATGGATACAGCACTCCGCAATAAGCTCCTGAAATTTTGTTACAGCAGGGGTATCCGGGTATATATGATGCCCAAGATTCCGGATATTATGATCAAAGGTGCTGACCAGCTTCATCTGTTTGATACGCCGATCCTGCTCACCAGGGAATATGCGATGACGATCGAGCAGCGTGTCGTGAAACGTTTGATCGATGTTGTCTGTGCACTGATCCTGATGGTGCTGACCTCCCCTTTTATGCTTGTGACAGCGATTGCGATCAAGCTGTATGACGGCGGTCCTGTCCTGTATAAGCAGGTCAGGTGTACGCGCGATATGAGGGAGTTTCAGATCCTGAAATTCCGGAGCATGCGGACAGATGCGGAGAAGGATGGTGTTGCAAGGCTTGCCTCCAAGAATGACAGCCGTATCACGCCGGTCGGCAGATTTATTAGAAAAGTGAGGATCGATGAACTGCCACAGCTTTTTAATATATTGAGTGGGGAGATGTCCTTTATCGGCCCGCGTCCTGAGCGTCCTGAGATTATCCGGCAGTATCAGGAGGAGATGCCGGAGTTTACGTTTCGGACGAAGGTGAAAGCGGGGCTTGCAGGATATGCGCAGGTGTATGGAAAGTACAATACGACTCCGTATGACAAGCTCAAGCTGGATTTATTTTATATTGAGAATTACAGTGTATGGCTGGATCTGAAACTGATGCTTCTGACACTCAAAATTCTGTTTCAGGCGGAGAGTACAGAAGGAGTAGAGCAGAATCAGACAACTGCGATGAAGAAAGAGAAGGAGTAATGGAGGAAATTGAATTGATGCAGCAGGGGGTTGACAGCAGGGCAATGTTTGCAACTTTCATAATAAAACTGCCGAAACTGTTTATCTTGGCAGTGGCCGGTGCCATATTGGGCAGCGGTCTTAATTTGTTTGTGGTTTTGGTAAAACTGCAGAATCGCTGTTATGTGTCGGAGACGGAGTACTATGTCGCATTTGACAAAGGACAGGACGATGCGAGACACTGGTACAATGATTTTACATGGAATGATGTTCTTGCAACAGACGGAATCCTTGGCAGGGCGATGGAACTGCTGGGGGACGGATATGAGCGGAGTCAGGTCAGTGAGATGCTAAAGGCTGATATCCTGTCGGATGTGCGCTATCTGACGATCACTGTCAAAGGGCAGGATGCCGCACAGGTGGAGGAGATCAAAGATGCCATTGGGACAGCATTGAATGAGTTTGGTGTGGCTAAGGAGGAGTTTTCTTCCATCGAAAAGATTGAAGATCAGGGGATCGTACAGGAGGAGATACCATATTTTGCGTGGCGGGCGGCATTTCTGGGCGCTGTCATTGCGGCGGGGATCGGAATCTTTGTGACTGCCTTTTGTTTTTGCATGGGTTCTGTGTTTTATACGAAAGGTGATATCATGCTGCGTCTGGGGATTCCAGCCTATGGAATGACATTTCGGGAAGGACACCGTAACAAGGGAAGTAGTACAATGGAGCAGGGGCAGGCAAAGAAACTGGAGGCAGGTTTAAAAAGGCTGACGGAAAAATATTCGCGGATTTTGCTGATGGACGCGTCTGACGGGCAGGAGGCAGCACTGCTTCAGCAGGAGATTCTGGACAGGGGATTGCCGGATGCCTCGTATTTTCAGATTTATGATGCAGAGAAGGATATCAAGCTTTTTGGGCAGGAAAATACTGTGGTAGTAGCGGTAATTCCATTTGGAAAATCATACAGGGAAAGAATAGCAGATGAGATTGATTATGTGCGGCTGCATGGAGGCAGGGTTGCTGCAGCAGTGCTCACGGGGGCAGATAGAACGTGGATGCGGATTTACTATGCACATGCTGTGCACACGCCAATGCGAATGTGAAAAACCATATATGAACGTTTTTCATATAGGAAACGAGCCGCAGAAGTAACATATCAGCGGCGCGCAAGTAGGGGGGACAGGAAGGATGTGACGGGAAGGATGAAATTGCAGGTATTGGTATCTGCCGTGAATCAGGATGTGTCAACGTTGGCAGAGCGCATGCATCTGGAGAGCGATGCGATCATTGTCAACCAGACAGACCATTTTGGACATAAGGAATATACGCATAATGGCAGGCGGATACAATGTTACGAGTTCAAAGAGAAGGGGGTCGGGTTGAGCAGGAACAGTGCACTGATGCGTGCAGAGGGTGATATTGTTCTGTTCTCTGACGAGGATATCATTTATGATAAAGGATATGAGAAACGGGTACTGGATGCTTTTGAGGAGCATCCAGAGGCAGATTTTTTGCTGTTTAATATGCGTGTGGGAGAGACGCGGGCCACGTACTATACTAAAGAGTACCATAGAGTCCATATATGGAATGCAGGGCGTTATCCCACATACTCTTTTGCTGTGCGGCGCGGAAAACTGCATGCGGCACATATTACATTTTCCCTTTTATTTGGAGGCGGGGCGAAGTACAGTAACGGGGAGGACAGTCTGTTTTTGAAGGATTGTCTGAAATACGGTCTTGTGGTCTACGCAGTGCCAGTGGAGATTGGTGCGGAACAGGAGCGTGAGTCCACATGGTTTCAGGGATATACAGACAAGTTCTTTATTGACAGGGGTGTGTTGTATCACTTTCTGTATGGCGGACTGGCTTATCTGATGGCAGCGCGTTTTATCATGGCACACGGTAAAGTTATGTGTGTCACGATTCCCAGGAAAAATGCGCTGGCACTGATGAAAAAGGGAATCAAGTCGGTAGAGGGATTATGACGAGGAGCATTTCTATTTTATTTTATCTGTTGATCGCGGCGGTAACTTGTGGGATGGCAGAGCAGGTTTCGCCATTTCAGCCTGGTGAGCTGGCATGGGATCATGGGCGGAGGACGAGGAAAAACTTTCAGAACAGACTGGTGGTCACGGGAATTTTTTGTATACTTTTTGCGGTGATGGCACTTCGATTTGATATTGGCAACGACTACAGACAGTATACACAGACTGCCCATGAGGCTTATGTAGGTGGATATGTTGTGACGGAGGTGGGATTTAACTGGCTGGTGAGGCTGCTGTATGGGATTGCGGGCGGCGAGTATTACGAGCTGTTGTTTGCAGTGTTTGCCTTTGTCACGATACTGTTTTTCTTAAAGGCATTTGCAAGACAGAGTGTCAGTTTCCCGCAGACTTTTTTCCTGTTTATGACATTGGGGCTGTATTTTCAGACGTTTAATACTGTTCGGTATTACCTGGCACTCTCGATTGCACTTTATTCCATGAAATATGTACTGGAAAAAGATTATTTGAAATTTGTGTTTTGGATCTGTATAGCAGCATTGTTTCACAAATCTGTCCTGCTGGTGCTGCCTGTGTACTGGATTGCCACTTTCGGGTGGAAACGATGGCAGATTGTGACAGGGCTGGTGGTGAGTACAGCCTGTTTTCTGGGAAGGGGATTGGTCTTAAAGCTCGCTCTGGTGCTGTATCCGTCCTATAAGAATACAATTTATCTCGAAGGCGGCGGCAGCCTGTCGAGTACATTGCGTACTTTGGCGGTGCTTGTGTTGTATGCATGGTTCATTTATGTCCATTGGGGCGTTTCTGCTGGGGAGATGCTAAAGGAGCAGGGCTGGTATCGTGAGCTTCGGTTTTATGGACAGCTGAATCTGCTGGCGCTTGTTACGGGGACATTTTTCTCTTTTTTGCCGGTAGTGACACGTATTTCTTATTACTTTGGGGTATCCCAGCTGCTCATGATTCCGCTGATTCTGCAGAATATAAAAGAACAAAGGATTCGCAGGAAAGTTACGGTTATGATCTTTGCAGTGTGCATTTTGTACTTTATGTTTTTTTTACTGCAGGCGCATCAGGATGGGGTAAAGCTTCTTCCATATCAAAGCTGGCTATTTGAGACAGAGCGTTATACGTACAAATAATACGAAACTGTCATGGGTAAAAACAGGGAGGTGATGCAGGCAGATGGAGCAGGATATCATGTACAGCGTTATTGTGGTCTGTTTAAATGCAGGACAAAAGCTGTATGAGACCTTAAACAGTATACTGAAGCAGAATTATGGAAATTTCGAGGTGGTTATAAAGGATGGCGGTTCATCGGATGGTTCTGTTGAGAGGTTTATAAATCTGTGTCGGGATGAACGTGTTCATGTGTATACCCAAAAAGATAGCGGTATTTATGATGCGATGAATCAGGCGGTGAAGCTGGCAAAGGGTGATTACTTTTTGTTCATGAATAGCGGGGACAGCTTTTATGATGAGGAAGTTCTGAATAAAATAACATATGAAATACAGGAGCTTTGGAGAAAAGATAAAAAAGCAGATATCGTTTATGGAAACATGTATCATAAGGCACTGAATACGATCATTTATGCATCGCCTGAAATAAATGATTTTACCTGTTATAGAAATGTGCCCTGTCATCAGACCTGTTTTTATCAGCGTGCATTGTTTGATGAGAGAGGATATCATGCAGCATACAATGTAAGGGCGGATTACGAGCATTTTCTGTGGTGCTATTATGAGCGGAAGGCAGTGATCACGTATGTGCCTGTTGTGGTCGCGTCCTACGAAGGTGGCGGATATTCGGAGACAAAGGAGAATAGAAAGCGTTCCCAAGATCAGCACCGCGAGATCGTGGTGCACTATATGGGAAGGAAAAAAGCGGACAAATATCGTCTTGTGATGCTGCTGACACTAGCGCCGCTGCGCAGTGCCATCGCAGACAACAGGCATTTATCTGTGGTTTACAATGGTATGAAGACAGCCATATATAAGTTAAAGAATCGAGTGAAGTGTGTATTGTGATTTGGTAGAGACACAAATTTGTGGCTGATTGGAGGTATTTATATGAGGGTTTTGTGGTTGTGTAATATCATGCTCCCGTTTATTGCAAAGAGTCTGGGGCAGAAGATCATCATCAAGGAGGGGTGGCTTTCCGGACTTGCCAGCAAGCTGATGGCAAATCAGGAAAGAAATGACATAACACTCGCGATCTGCTTTCCGGAATCAGAGAGCCGTGCGTTTGTAAAGGGTGATACTGCGCTGTTTGTAAAAGATAAGGCGCAGGGAATCGACTACTACATCTTTCGGGAGGACACGGTTCATCCGGAGCATTATGATGCCGGTATGGAGGAGAGCCTTGGCGCGGTGATCAGGGATTTTGGACCGGATATTATTCACATTTTTGGCACAGAATATCCACATACGCTTGCCTGTGTGAAGGCATTCCATCGTCCTGCGCGGACTTTGATCGGAATACAGGGGTTGTGCACCGCTATCGCAGAGGTGTACATGGCAGATCTGCCCTATTCTGTGCAGAAGAAAAAGACATTTCGTGATATTTTGAAAAAGGACGGATTATTTGACCAGCAGGCGAAGTTCGTGAAGCGCGGTACATATGAGAAAGAGGCGCTCTCGATGGCCGGTCATGTCACCGGGAGGACAGATTTTGACAGGGAAATGACAAAGATGTTTGCGCCAGATGCGAAATATCATTTTATGAATGAGACACTGCGGACGGATTTCTATGATGGTGAATGGAAGATTGACCAGATTGAGCGGTATTCCCTTTTCTTAAGTCAGGGAAATTATCCGATCAAGGGGTTACACTATGTCATTGATATTCTCCCTGAGCTTGTGGAGGAGTTTGAGGAGACAGTGGTCTATGTGGCGGGAGATGTCATCACGGCAAATGACAGCATCAAGGATAAAATCAAGCTGTCGGGATATGGAAAGTTTTTGTTGAACCAGATCAAGAAAAGCAGGATGCAGGATCATGTCAAGTTTGTAGGAAAGCTGCAGGCGGACAAGATGTGTGCACGATTTTTAAAATCCCATGTATTTTTATGCCCTTCTGCAATCGAAAACTCGCCCAATTCTGTCGGTGAGGCGATGCTTCTGGGTGTTCCGGTGGTTGCAGCCAATGTGGGCGGTGTGCACAATCTGGTCAACGATGGAAAAGATGGATTCCTGTATCCGAAGGATAAGCCAAAACGACTGAAAGATTCTATCCTGCGTATCTTTGAGGATGACAAGCTTGCGCTGTCACTGTCATCCAACGCGAGGGCGCACGCACTTAGAACGCATGATCCGGAGACAAATTATAGGAGGCTTTTGGATATTTATCATGAAATTAACCATTGTATCTAATTACATCAATCATCATCAGATACCGATGTCCAATGAACTGTATCGAAAACTCGGCAGGGACTTTGCATTTATACAGACTTCCAGAATGGAGGAAGACAGGGTTAAGATGGGGTGGGGGAGTGAGGTTTCGTCGATTCCCTACTTAAAGCTTTACTATGAGGAGGAAGAGCGGTGTGCAAGGCTGATTTTGGACAGTGATATTGTTGTGTTTGGAGGGGTTGAGGACGAGAGCTATATCAAGCCGAGGCTGAGAGCGGGAAAGATCGTGATCCGAGCCAGTGAGCGTCTTTACCGGGAGGGGCAGTGGAAATCAATTTCTCCGCGCGGCAGAAAGAAAAAGTATGAAGACCACACGCAGTATGCGGATGCACCAGTATATCTGTTGTGCCATGGCGCGTATGTGGCGTCTGACTTTAACATTGTGCACGCATATCCTGACAAAAAATATATGTGGGGATATTTTCCCAAGGTGAATACCTATAATCTTGATAATCTGTTTTTCCGGAAACTCCATTTTGACCAGGATGGAAAGTCTGAAACCAAGATTTTGTGGGCAGGGCGTTTTCTGAAATTAAAACATCCGGAGTATGCCATCAAAGCTGCAAAATATCTCGAACAACAACAGATATCCTTTCATCTGAACATGGTAGGCGGCGGGGAGCTGGAGGAACAGCTGAAGATGCAGGTGAAAATCTGGCATCTGGAACAGAGAGTCACATTTCATGGGTTCCAGCCGCCGCAGAATGTGCGCAGATTTATGGAGGAGTCTGACGTTTTCCTGTTTACCAGCAATCATCTGGAGGGCTGGGGGGCGGTCTTGAACGAGTCCATGAACAGTGCGTGTGCAGTTGTGGCAGGAAGCGGGATCGGTGCAGTTCCGTTCCTGATCAGACACGGGCAGAACGGGCTGGTATACAAGAATGAACATTATAAAGAGTTTCGGGAGCAGGTTCTGAGCCTGTGCAGGGACGAGGCATTGCGAAAGAAACTTGGTACGAAAGCCTATCAGACGATGGTAGGCGAATGGAATCCCAAGACAGCGGCGGACAGGCTTTATCGTTTCTGCGAGGGATTGTTAAACGGAAAAGTGGAGCCAGAAAAGGAAGGACCGCTGAGCCCTGCACCGCTGATTGCACCGCGGAAGGGGTATGCGTATACCAGAAATGCAAAATAGACGGGAAAGAACCCCGTCTATTTTCTGTCAGCGAGAATTTTAGCAGTGATTTCGTTGAGACTGGCGTGCAGGTCAAGACCAATCTGGTCAGGCCAGTATATGTAATCGGAAACATCGTCCAGTCCGGTTTCAACTTCCAGTACCTGCAGAAAATAATCGTTTGTAGCCTCCAGGGCGTTTTTGGGGACATCGAAATCCAGTTCGCTGATTCTCCGGATCAGTTCGGTGAGTTGTTCGTCTGTCATGCCGCTCTTTTGGGGAGGCAGATGCATAGCATTGCGCGCAACAGTCTCTAAGCTGGTATAGGACCAGTATGCGTTGTACTCCGTGATGAGGAGGTTTTTCTTTCCGGTAATCTCGCGCAGCCGTTTTTGGAGTGCATCAAGTTCTTTCTTTGCCGCGGCGTCCTGATCACAATCCTTTTCCTCCATAAGGCTTGCGGCAGCGTCAATGATTTCCATGACTTCCGGTAGTTTTGACTCATCAATTTCAGGGTATTTCATAGTGTTTCCTCCATATGAAATAAAAAAATAAAATAATGTTTCAACAGTACGGTATTTATTATAGGGCAATCAGCGCATAAACGCAATAATAAGATATTATTATAGGACAAAATTCATATTGTGATTCTTTGGAATATAGCATATACTAAAAACTGTAAGAAACTGTAAAGATCGATTCCCGGAGTGAAGGAAATGAAGAAAAAAAAGACAAAGAGCAGAATATATGTCTGCCACACGTTTTATCATGTATATGTAGCAATCTTAAAAGAAATGAAACTTGCGAGGAATACCCCTGCAAGTGACTATAAGAAAGCGGACATCGCGCTGAGTTCCATTTCCACGAACTTTGAAAATCTGGGGGACAGGCTCACAAGGATAGGGATTTTTCATGAGGTGATTACGCTGGATGAGAAGCGTGAGGATTTTTTTCCAGAGCTTGCAAAGTACAGGAAAAATTATAGTAATATTTTAAAACATATGGTAAACCGCATGATTTTCACAAAAAAGCTTGCAAAGTGTGAGATTCCGTACATGAAAGTGATTGATTTTGCTGTGTATGAGGATATCTATGTGTTCTGTGACAGTGACCCAATTGGTTATTATCTGAATTATAAGCACCTTTATTATCATGCGGTGGAGGACGGGCTTGACTGTCTCAAAAATCTCGATGACGCTTATGTCGCAAACCATGGACATTTTAAGCTAAAGACGTGGTTTTCACGCCATAATCTGATCTTTATCATGAACGGTTGGGGAAAGTACTGCATCGATATGGAGATCAACGACAGGAGTGTGGTGCCGACAGACTGTCCGCGCTTTGTCGAAGAGCCGAGAAAACCGCTGGAGAGGGAGCTGACTTCAGAACAGAAAAAGTTGATGATACAGGCATTTATCGAAGATGCGGACGAATTGATCAGGCAGTTAGAGCCGTCATATGAAGGAGAGGAGTTTGCGTGCTTTTTGACAGAACCGCACCCGGTTGATGTGGAGGCGAGGAAACAAGTCTGCCTCGATGTGATTGAGAAATACTGTGCGGGTTATCGCGTCTTGATAAAACCGCACCCACGGGATATGATAGATTATGGGGAGCTATGTCCCGATGCGGTGGTGCTCCGCGGGCGGTTTCCAGTGGAGGTTCTCAATTTCTTTGAGGGGCTTCATATCAGGAAGGCTGTTTCGATCGTAACAACGGCTATGAATAATATGGATTTTGTGGATGAAAAATTAAATCTTGGTGCGTCCTTCTGGGATGCTTATGAGGATCCGGAAAAGCACGCTTATAATAAAAAGGCAGGGCTTGCGCTCGCAGACAAATAGCAGATTGGCGGAGGAGGGATTTTCCGATAGCCCCATCTGTCAGGAAAGTTCCTCGATCACGCATTGGTGTTCTTTTTTGTGAGTGTCATAGTTTAGCCCGATTGCAAGTATGTTGTCAATATTTTCTCTTTTTAACTTTTCACTATATTCTTTCTGCTTGATCTGGGCGATCGCGTCTTGGGGCGATTTGTCCGCTTTTAATTCAAGAATAATACCAGGCAGGCCTTTCTGCCGGGGATAAAAGATGAAGTCGACAAAGCCTTTTCCGCTTTTTTCTTCTCTCTCAATTCTGTATTTATTTCTTGCAGAGAGATATGCGAGTGTTACGACGCATGAGAGGCTGTTTTCATCGTTGTATTTCAATATGGGAAGCTCGCTGTTGTGGATGTTGTGAAGATAGGATGCCACGACATCTCCCCTCTTAGCCCAAGTGGCGCCCAGTATTTCGTCCGAATTGCGTACAAGTTCTGCCACATAGCCGAAATCGTCGTCTTTTAAAGCTTTTTGAAATTCCAGCATAAGCTCTTTATTCGGAATTTTTATAGTTCCTTCATGGTACGATAACAGACCGTAGATGACCATGGCAGAATAAATCTCTTCTCTATTGCTGATGGTTTCCTGACCAGCAGAATATTCCTCGGCGATACTGATCATGACAGGTGTATCATTGACCATTTTTACGACATCATCACGTACCTCTCCAATATTGTATTTCAGGAAAAATAGAACTTCGTCCATTTTGCCTGTTCTCGTCCAGTAGCTCTGACATACAGAATCTTCTAAGGCGCATACTACAGATCGTGGATTGTATAAGTGTGCAGCATTTCTGGTCCGATATCCGTTGTACCAGTCACGAATTTCATCTATTGTCAGTGCCGTCTGCCTTTGGCATAACATTTCAACTTCCTCTTCGGTAAAACCAAAATATTCATCAAAAAATGGATCCTTGAGCATGGTATATTCCTTGAACATATTCAGCGCAGAACCAGTGCTGTATTTTTTGATCGGCAGTACTCCTGTCATGTATGCCAGAGCCACATACGACTTGTCTTTTAACAGATTTCGCAAAAACTCCAGAAAATCACCATAATGTTCCTGATAAAGCTCATGGCTGAAAATATAGTCCCATTCATCGATGATAAAGATAAATTCGTCATCGGTGGCAGCCAGCATCTCGGAAATACTGTCAAATTCATCATCTTTCAGCTCAGGATAACTCTTTATAAGATCGCGCCTGATGGCATTCTTGGTGAGATTGATATAATCATCATAAGTATTTCCTTGATCCGAAAGGTTGTTCATACACAGATTGATGACATTGTACTTGTTCAGATGTGTCGTGTAGGTCTTGGTTTTGCTGATTTTTAAGTCATCAAACAATGCGCTGGAATCGTATGCCTTGCAATAATAGGCGCCGAGCATGTTGAGCACAGATGTCTTCCCAAAGCGGCGGGGTTTTGTGATGCAGACATATCGGTTCTTGGTGTTGATTCGGGCGCTGATGGATTCAATAATGCCGGACTTGTCGACAAAGTTACGGTCATGGACCAACATGTGGAAATCCTTGTATGCAGATTTCGTATTCAAGCATCTAGCCATGATATCACTCCCTTTTTACCATTATATAATCGGAGTCATTCGGTTACAAGCAAAAAATATAAGTTTTAAATAAGTTTTTGATTGGGTTGTGTTTCTCGTAAATATGACATATACTATATTTTAAGGAATTAACATATTTTGGTACACAAAATAGTGGGCGATATCAATATCGTATGTTATGATTAAAATAAAGAAAGGACACAATAGCATTGCTTAAAATATTAAAAAAGATAAATATCTTGATGGATAAAAAACAAAAAGGTGCCATGGCGAGACTGTTTGTGATGATGATTATATCGGCGGGACTGGAAACTGGAGCCGTGATGATGGTAATGTATGTGGTACAGCTGATTCTGGATCCGGTTGCTCTGGAGCAGGGCGAAAATTATCAGGTGATATGTGATATCCTTCACTTGCGGAATACAGTACAGTTTTCCGTTCTTGCGATTCTGTTTTTGATTGTATTATATATCGCAAAAAATGTGTTCCAGTTTTTTTTGCAGAGGAATCTGTATCGGTTTGTGTACAGCAACCAGTTCAAGACGGCATCAAGCCTGATGAAAAATTTTGTCAGGCGCGAATATGAGTATTATCTTGATGCAGAAACATCTGTGATACAGAGGAGTATTACTGCAGATGTCAGCAATATGTACGCGTTGATCATGTCTGTACTGCAGATCGCATCGGAGGTGATTGTCGCTGTATTCCTGGTTGTGGCGCTTGCTGTAAAAGATCCAGTCATGACAGTGGTGATTGCAGTGCTTTTGGTAGTAACACTTGTTGTCATCAAGAATATCATCAAGCCGATCATGAACCGCACGGGCAAAGAAAATCAAGACTATGGCGCGTCCATGTTTGCGTGGATTTCACAGACTGTACAGGGTATCAAGGAAATTAAGGTCGCAGGGCGCGAGCAGTATTTTATAGGCGAGTACTGCAAGGTCGGAGAAGGTTATGTGAAGGCAATGGAGCGGTTCAGCCTGTTTAATAACACCCCGAAACTTTTAATTGAGACTGTTTGTATGGCAGGGCTGCTGGGCTATATTATGGCGCTGATCGTGATAGGAACAGATGTATCGGGTATGGTTTCCTTATTTGCAGCGTTTGGTATTGCGGCGATGAGGCTTTTGCCCGCAGCGAGCCGTATTAATAACCAGATGACAAGCATGGCATTTAATGAACCGTTTTTCTTTAATGTGAGCGATAATCTTGTCGAGGAGACGGACGAGGCACACACAGACATTTCCTATGCGGTTGTCGCGAAAGAAAAGCTGCCTGTCACGAGGGAGGTAAAACTGTTCGATATTACGTACCACTATCCCAATTCGGACAAGCTGATCTTTGACCATGCGACGGTTTCTTTTCCAATTGGCAGATCAATCGGTATCGTGGGGACGAGCGGCGCCGGAAAGACGACAATTATTGACATTTTGTTAGGGCTCTTAAAGCTGCAGGGCGGCAGTGTGCTTGCAGATGATGTGAATATACAGGATCATTACAGGGAGTGGCTTGCCAATGTGGGCTACATACCGCAGATGATCTTTTTGCTGGATGCGGATATCAGGAAAAATGTTGCCTTTGGTGTCCCGGAGGAGGAGATTGATGATGAAAAGCTTTGGTATGCTTTGAAGGAAGCACAGCTTGACGAATTTGTAAAGACGCTGCCAGAGGGTGTGAATACTGGTATTGGTGAGCGTGGAATCAGGCTTTCAGGCGGGCAGCGTCAGAGAATTGGTATTGCGAGGGCACTTTACAATGACCCAGAGGTGATGATTCTGGATGAGGCGACCTCGGCGCTGGACAATGACACGGAGGCGGCGATCATGGAGTCCATCAACCGGTTGCATGGTAAAAAAACACTTGTTATCATTGCGCACAGGTTACAGACAATTGAGAAATGTGATATGGTATTTAGAGTGGAGGACGGCGGTATTGTAAGAGAGCGCTAGAAAGTGCAGATTGTGTTAGGAGCTGTCATGAAATAACTTTCAATTTTGACGCAGAATAAATTCACACAGGCTAGGCGGAGGAGTGAGGTGTACTGGATGTACGCCGATTGACGACAACGACGCATGTGTGGATTTAGACATGCCAAATTTAGACAAGTCAAAATGAAAGGTTATTTCGTGACAGTTCCTTAGGTATCGGATCGTCACGAAGGTAACAGGAAAACGAATACAAAACTGTTACGTGGCGTAGGGAAAGTGGTGGTAGGTTATGAGGCTAAGTATAATAGTACCTGTTTACAATATGGCGGCGGACAATAAGCTCAGATTTTGCCTGGACTCGCTGATCAATCAGACGATTGCGGACTATGAGATCATAGCAGTAGACGATGCCTCGACGGACGAATCGCTTATGATTCTCAAAGAATATGAGTCCAAGTATCCATGGAAATTTAAGGCGGTACAGTCCTATGAGAATGTCAAGCAGGGCGGCGCGCGCAATAAGGGGCTTGACATCGCGCGCGGCAGATGGATTGGTTTTGTCGATTCCGATGATTGGGTTGCACCTGACATGTATGAAAAGCTGATAAAAAAAGCGGAGAAAACGGGCGCGGATGTTGTCGGATGCGATTACTGTATGGTTGATACGCATACGATGAATATCGGTAAGCTGATGCCCAACAATACGACGGACCAGACCGGAGTGCTTGACCACGAGCGTTATAAAAAGCTTGTCATGAATCCGGGAAGCATGGTGATCAAGGTATATCTGAAAGCTGTGATCGATGCGTATGGTCTGAGGTTTCCGGAGAGGTCTTTTTATGAGGATAATTGTGCTTCACCGATCTGGATGCTGCACTTTACGCACTTCGAGAAAGTGGATGAGCCTCTTTACTATTATTATCAGCATGGGACTTCCACAGTACATGAAATCAGTGTGGAGAAATGTGAGGCGAGACTTGCAATGGGAAAGCGCCTGATCGAGGAGGCGCGCAGATACGGTATTTACAAGCCTTACAGGCAGGAGTTTGAGTTCGCTTTTTCAAAAATATATTATATGAATACACTTTTTACTTATATGCTTGGAGTGAGGAAAACCAGATTAAAGTTCCTCAAAGAGATTGCGGATGGAATGAAACAGGAGTTCCCGGATTTTCAGGATAATATTTATTACCAGAATACATTTGACGAGGAACAGAAGAAGCTTGCAGCGATGCACATGCAGTCCCCCCTTAAATTCAAGCTTTATTTTCAGCTGCTTTATTTTTACCGCAATAAAATACGCCATAGTACTGGAAAAAGCGGGGCATAAAGGATATGAGGGACAGGTATGCAGTTTACTTCTTTTGAATTTTTAATATTTTTACCGGTTGTGGTATTGTTGTTTTATGTGATACCCAGGAAGCTCCGCCAGCTTTGGTTATTGCTGGCAAGCTACTATTTTTATATGGGATGGAATGCAAAATACGCGATCTTGATTTTGATATCAACAGTGATTACATATCTGTGTGGTATATTCATCGGCCGCATAGGGAAACAGAAGCGAAGGAAACGCCTTTTGTTACTGACAGCGGGGATTGTGGTGAATCTTGCGATTCTTGTATTTTATAAATATTTTTACTTTCTGCATGATACAGTGGAAGCGTTTTTTGCCATGTTTGGTATTAAGATAGAGGCATCCAGGCTTGATATTATCCTTCCTGTCGGAATCTCATTTTATACTTTTCAGGCGCTGGGATATACGATTGACGTTTACCGGGGGACAGTGAAAGCGGAGAAGAATTTTATTCAATATGCCTTGTTCGTCTCGTTTTTTCCGCAGCTTGTGGCGGGTCCCATCGAAAGAAGCGGTCATCTGATGGGACAGCTTGAGAAAGTCCTGCATGAAAAAACATGGAGTTTTGATAAAATAACACGTGGGCTGCTCCTGATGCTGTGGGGTTTTTTTATGAAGATGGTCATCGCGGACCGGGCAGCAATGCTTGTTGATCATGTGTTTGAGATGTATTATATGTATAGCGGACTATCGCTTTTGTTTGCCTGTGTGTTGTTTTCTGTGCAGCTCTACTGTGATTTTGCAAGCTATTCCGTGATCGCAATGGGGGCGGCAAAGCTCTTGGGAATCGAATTGATGGCTAATTTCGAGGCACCATTTTTCTCAAAAAGTATCAAGGAACTTTGGAGACATTGGCATGTGTCATTGAGCTCATGGTTTCGGGATTATGTCTACATACCCATGGGCGGCGGCAGATGTTCTAAGCCGCGCATGTATTTTAACAATATGGTGACATTTATACTGAGCGGATTCTGGCACGGTGCGAGCTGGCATTTTGTGGCGTGGGGCGCAATACAAGGGTTGTATATTATTGTGGGTGATATGCTCAAGCCAGTAAAGGCGAGGTTTCAGACCTTTTTTCATGTGCGTGTGAAAACTTTTGTTTATCAGCTATTTCAGGGAGTATGCACTTTTTTCCTGTTTGCGTTGTCGATGGTATTTTTCCGGGCTGAGACGGTAAAGGATGCAGTCTATTATATACAGCGGCTTTTTATGACCTTTGATGTGTGGTCTCTGTTTGATGAATCCATGTACTATCTGGGGCTTGACAGAAAGGAAATGGGTGTCATGTGGATTGGAATACTGATTCTGCTGGTAGTGGATCTGTATTATGTCAGAAAGAAGGCTTTGTTTGATGCACTTGTAAAGGAGCAGTGCCTTGCAGTGCAGTATGTGTTTGTGGCTGTGCTGCTAGTAATGATACTTGTGTTTGGTGTATACGGTGAAGGTTATGATGCGTCCCAGTTCATTTACTTCCAATTTTAAACAGACGTTTTTGTGATTGGACAATCAGGACTGGGACATGTATGGAGGTTGGAATGGCGAAAAAGGCAGTGGTTTCGAGGATTGCGGCGGTGGCGGTTTTTATTCTGTTTGTCAGTCTGGTACTCACGGTTACAGACAGGATCGTCCGTGCAAAATTCATAGGGGATTCCACAACGATCGTGAATGGTTTCTATGCGGAAAAGAAGAATGATATTGATATGATCGTGATTGGCAGCAGCAACAGTTTCTGCACAGTTGATCCGGTCACGTTATATGAGGAGTACGGCATAGCAGCATATGATTTTGGCAGTTCGTCGCAGCCCATGAACATTTCGGTGCTCTATATAAAGGAGGCATTGAAGACACAGAAGCCAAAGGTCGTAGCGTTGGAGGTGAATATGATGACAGGGGGCAGTATTCACAGTATTAATGAAGCGGGGCTGCGGTGGGGGTATACGGACATTCCGCTTTCATTTGATAAGCTGAAATGTATCTATCGGTCACTAGGCAAGGTGGATGCGGAATATTTCTCTTATGTGTATCCGGTATTTCGCTATCACGATCGCTGGAAAGAGCTGAGTAAGCTGGATTATACATATTTCAGCCAGGACAAGACAAACTATACTAAGGGCTATCTGGAAACGCAGGAAGTGGCAGAGAACACTGTGAATCTCAATGAATATGATTTTGAGGGAGAGGTGTGGATCGAGGAAGTCAATATTGCCTATCTGGATGAGATCGTACAGCTGTGCCGCAAAAAAAATGTGGAGCTGCTGCTGTTCAAATCGCCCAAGGCAAACTGGCACCGGTATGAGACGGAGGCAGTCAGGGCGCTTGCGGATGCGCGTGGTCTGAAATTTGTAGACTACAATGAACTTTACCAGAATGGGGAGCTGGAGCTTGATACGGCAGCGGATTTCCGGGATGACGATCATCTCAATGATTTTGGGGCAAAAAAGGTCACGATCCATCTGGGCGGATATGTCAAGGCAAATTATGACCTGCCGGACCGGAGACTGGATGAAAAACCAAATTCATGGGATACGGCAAGCAGTTACAGACAAAGGAGCGGATGGCAGGAGTTTATGGCAGTCCGGACAGCGAGGGAATGTCTGGAGATGACACAGAATGACGCGGATTATGTTCTGATCGTGACGGATAGGAAAGCTGGAAACGGCAAAAAGGTGCAGCAGTGGGTGTATCAGGATTGTGAGATTGCGCTGGAGGTACAGTGGCAGGACGATGGCATCAGGCATATCCAGATTGGGGAAAGTGAGCTTGTGCTGGCAAAGACGGGCGGTTTCTATCAGGTTTTGGTCGACAATGTGAATCACTTCCAGGCTGGAAGCAGATGGAACATTATTGTATATGATAAAGTGACAGAAGATGTTGTGGCAAATCTGGTGTTTGATGAATAGGGAAATAGATGGCTGATTATTTTGACGGACAGGGAAAAATGTGATAGAATTGGAAAAGATTGGGTATATTGAATATATATTTGGAGGATTATTATGATATTAGATGATAAAACGATACTAATCACAGGCGGTACAGGCTCTTTTGGAAGGTGCTTTACCGAATATGTACTGACACATTACAACCCCAAAAAGATTATTATTTATTCAAGGGATGAGTATAAACAGTGGGTGATGGCGAACGATTTTGCACAGTACAAAGAAAAGCTTCGCTTTTTTATCGGCGATGTGCGTGATTATGAGCGCATGAAACGTGCGTTTGAGGGCGTTGATTATGTGATTCATGCGGCGGCGTTAAAACAGGTGCCTGCGTGTGAGTACAATCCGAACGAGGCGATCAAGACGAATGTCAATGGTGCGCAGAATGTCATTGATGCAGCGTTAAATACAGGTATTAAAAAGGTTGTAGCTTTATCTACAGACAAGGCAGTCAATCCGGTGAATTTATATGGTGGTACGAAATTGGTGTCAGATAAGTTATTTATTGCTGCCAACGCATACTGCGGCATGAAAGACTTGAATTTCTCTATCGTGCGATATGGAAATGTAGCGGGAAGCAGGGGATCGATCATTCCGCTTTTTCAAAAGCTGATTGACGAGGGCGCAAGTGAGCTTCCAATTACGGATTATCGCATGACGCGCTTCTGGATCAGCCTGACACAGGGGGTTGAGCTTGTGATCAAGGCACTCGAGGAGGCGAAAGGCGGTGAGACTTTTATCAGCAGGATTCCTTCGTTTAAGATCACGGATCTTGCGGAGGCGATGGCACCAGGGATGAAGACGGTGGAAGTTGGTATCCGTCCAGGTGAGAAGCTTCATGAGGTGATGATCACAGCGGAAGATTCTATGACGACGTATGAGTATGAAAAGAATTTTATCATCTATCCGCAGATGTTCTGGCAGGAGTCAAAACGTCCGAATCCAAGTGGCAGGAAGGTGGAAGAGGGCTTCTATTATTCGTCGGGAAACAATACGGAGTGGCTGTCTGTAGAACAGATTCGGGAGCTCTTGAAGACAGATTTGCACGAGTAGGGGGTTTTTATGGTAAAACCAGCGATTGCCGGAGGTTCTCCGGTCAGGAACACAAAACTTTATTATGGACATCAGTTTGTTGATCAGGCGGACGCGAAGGCTGTGGAGGAAGTGCTCACCAGCGATTACCTCACATGTGGTCCAAAAGTTGTGGAGCTTGAAAAAAAGCTCTGTGCTCTCACGGGGGCAAAGTATGCAGTTGCTGTCAGCAATGGCACTGCGGCGCTTCACATCGCGGCGATGGCGGCAGGTGTAGGATCCGGGGATGAGCTGATCACAACACCAATTACATTTGCTGCATCTGCAAACTGTGCACTTTACTGTGGTGGAAGACCAGTTTTTGCAGATATTAATCCGAATACTTACAATATTGATCCGGCGAGTGTGCAGGAGAAGATCACAGATCACACCAAGGCAGTAGTGGCAGTGGATTTTACAGGACAAGCCGCGCCGCTGGATGAGCTGCTTGAGATATGCCACACGAAAGGCATTGTATTGATAGAGGATGGGGCGCATTCTATTGGTACAAAATACAAGGGAAAGCCGGTTGGAAGTATCGCAGATATCACAACGTTTAGTTTTCACCCTGTCAAGACGGTGACAGGCGGGGAGGGAGGCGCGGTGCTCACAAACCGCGAGGATTTATACGAAAAACTCCTGCTGTACCGTTCCCATGGAATTACGAAAGATGAGACTTTTTATGTGAATGAGAGTCATGGTTCATGGTATCATGAACAGATTGACCTAGGATATAATTACAGAATTACAGATATTCAGTGTGCGCTGATCTTAAGTCAGATTGACAAGCTCTCACAGTTTGCAGAAAGACGCAGGGAGATCGTGGAACGCTATAATGAGGCGTTTTTGCAGATTCCACAGCTCTTTGTACAGCAGGAGATACCAGAGTCCGATACGACGAGACATCTCTACATACTGCGGCTCAGACCAGAGATGTTGACAATCGACCGCAAGGGCTTTTTTGACGCGATGGCGGCAGAGAATATCTGCTGTAATGTACACTATATCCCGGTGTACTGGCACCCATATTACGAGAAACTTGGATACAAAAAAGGGCTCTGTCCTAATGCGGAGAAGCTATATGAGGAGATGATGAGTCTGCCGATTTATTATTCCCTGACGGACCCCGATGTCGATGATGTGATCATGGCGGTCAGGAAGATTGTGGACTATTACAAAAAGTAAAAATGTAAGCCTAGTAATATACTAGGGCGTGTTTGAAAAATCATTCCCGCCATCTGACAGAAGGCATTTTTCAAACACGCCCTAGCTTTTACCGATTGAAGAAGTAAGGAGATCAAGATGAAAAGTGCAGCGATCATAACGGCGAGGGGAGGCAGCAAACGCATACCGCGCAAGAACATCAAGCCATTTCTGGGAAGACCAATTATTGAGTACAGTATTGAGGCAGCACTGCGGGCGGATCTGTTTGATGAGGTTATGGTGTCGACAGATGACGAGGAGATCGCGCAGGCGGCAGAAAGGGCAGGGGCGAAGGTTCCTTTTTTCAGAAGCGATAAGACGTCCAATGATTTTGCCACGACAGCGGATGTAATTGCAGAGGTTATTGAAGCTTATGAGCAGATTGGAAAAAATTTTCATACGGTATGCTGTATCTATCCCACAGCGCCGTTTGTGACGGCAGACACCATCAGGACAGCCATGATGCTATTAGAGCAGGAAATGCCCCTGTCTCAGGGGCGGGCGGATTGTGTGATACCAGTGGTAAGATTTTCTTTCCCGCCACAGAGAGGTGTTGTGGTCCATGATGGTAGACTCTCGCCAATGTGGCCGGAAAATATGGCAAAGCGCTCACAGGATTTGGAACCTCTCTATCACGATTGTGGACAGTTTTACTGTCTGAATGTGGAGAGTTTTCGACGGCAGAAGGCGATCTGGATGGAGAATGCAGTCCCATTTATACAGGACGAAAAATATGTGCAGGATATTGATACACCAGAAGATTGGGAGATCGCAGAGATGAAGTACCAGCTTATGATGGGCACAAATCTGCAGAATGGAAATCAATAGGAGAGGGAAAGATGAGTGATACTTTTAATATTAATGGCAGGACAGTGGGAGATGGCAATCCTGCTTATATCATAGCAGAGATGTCAGCCAATCATGCGGGGAGCATTGAGCGTGCGCTGGAATTGATTCATGTGGCAAAAGAGGCGGGGGCAGACTGTGTTAAGATACAGACTTACACGCCGGATACAATGACAATTGACTGCCGCAATGAGTATTTTCAGATTGAAAAGGGTACATGGGAGGGTGATAACCTGTATTCCCTGTACCAGAAAGCATATACACCATGGGAGTGGCAGGAGCAGCTTCGCGACGAGGCGGCAAAGGTGGGTATTGACTTTCTGTCAACACCTTTTGACCATACCTCGGTCGATTTCCTGGAGAATCTTGGTGTAGGCTTTTACAAAATAGCTTCGTTTGAACTGGTGGACATTCCACTGCTGGAATACATTGCCTCAAAAAAGAAACCGATCATCATGTCAACAGCGATGGGAACCTTAGAGGAAATCAATGAGGCAGTTGCGGCAATCTACCGCACTGGAAATAAGCAGCTGGCATTGATGAAGTGCTCGAGCGCTTATCCGGCGAAAAGTGAGGAGATGAACCTCAGTACGATTCGGGATCTAAAGGCACGCTTTAATATTCCGATAGGGCTTTCTGATCATTCGATGGGGTATTTCAGTGCCGCGACTGCGGTTGCAATGGGAGCCAATATCATTGAAAAGCACTTCTGCATCAGCCGTGCGATCAAAAATCCCGATTCGAGCTTTTCTATGGAACCAGAGGAGTTTCGCGAGATGGTTTGTCAGGTGCGAGAGGTGGAGAAAGCGATGGGAAAGGTATATTATGGTGTTTCGGAACAGGAAGAAAGCAATACCTGTTTTCGACGCTCCCTCTTTGCCGTGAAGGATATTGCTGCCGGCGAGGCGTTTACACCAGAGAATATCAGAAGTATCCGTCCGGCATATGGTTTGAAACCGAAGTACTACAAGGAAGTGCTCGGCAAAACCGCAAAGCGCGAATTGAAGCGTGGGACGCCGCTGGCATTTGAGCATATTGATGGCATGGAGGAGTATCAGTCATGAATCTGCGGTTGAGGAAGGCGGATTATGATGATATGGATTTGCTTTTTGAATGGGCAAATGACGATACTGTCAGGGCAAATGCCTTTCACACAGAAAAGATTTCTTATGACAATCATGTGCAATGGTTTGAAAAAGTGATGGCGGATGCGGATGTATATCTATATATTCTGTGCGAGGGCGAGAAGCCAGTCGGGCAGATTCGGCTCAATGTTCAAGGTGGTGAAGCAGTTATTGATTATAGCATAGTATGCGACCAGCGCGGAAAAGGATATGGCAGCGAAATGCTTCAAATGATGCAGACACAGCTGAACACAGAGAAAAGCATGCATGTCACAAAGATAGTTGGGCAGGTAAAGTATGAAAATCGTGCTTCTGCCAGGGCTTTTGAGAAAAATGGTTTTTTGAAAAAAGAGTTGCCAGATTATGCACAGTATGAAAAAGAAATCGAGTAAAGGCATTTATAACGATATGGATATCGAGCAGCTGCATGAAAATAATGTAAAGGATGTTATGGAATGAAGATTATCATTGCGACAATCAAATCATGGAATATTGAGCGGGCGAGAGAGCTGCAGAAGAAATATGAAGGCGTACATGAGATTATAATTTATACGAGCAAGGAAGAATTTACGCTGAAGAACATATGCGATTTTGGACCTGATTACATTTTCCTGCCACACTGGTCCTATATTATGCCCAAAGAAATAACGGACGATTGGGAGTGTGTGGTGTTTCATATGACAGATCTGCCATATGGAAGGGGAGGAAGCCCGCTTCAGAATCTGATCGTGCGCGGACATAAAGAGACAAAGATATCTGCGATCAGAATGACAGAGAAACTCGATGGCGGTCCAATATATATGAAGCATGCGTTATCGTTGGAAGGAAGTGCACAGGAGATTTTTGTGCGTTGTTCGGATATTATTTTTTGGGAAATGATTCCACAGTTTCTGGATGAGGGTAGTGAGAAAATAGCACCCATTCCACAGGAAGGGGAACCAGTGTTGTTTAAACGCAGAAAACCAGAAGATGGAAATATAACGTCTGATATGAAAACAGACCAAATCTATGATTATATCAGAATGCTGGACGCGGAAGGTTATCCCAGGGCATTTATAGAGTTTGGGGATTATCGATTGGAACTGGAACAGGCAGATTTTTTAATCAATGAAAACAATGAAAAAGAACTCTCGGCAAAGGTCACTTTTCGGCATATGTCAGATCAGTCAGAATCATAGCTATTCACTTTCAAACGATTGATTGGTATGCGTGCCAGAGCACGCAGGGAGGATAAAAGATGAAAACAGTTTTGGTTGTGGCGGCGCATCCAGACGATGAGATTCTCGGAGTCGGCGGAACGGTGGCAAGGCATGTGGCGGAGGGTGATGTAGTCTATGCCTTTATTTTGGGGGAGGGGCAGACCTCGCGCGGTACCCATCGGGAGGATACAGACAGGGAGGTTGTGGAAGAACTTCATCAAAACACTTTGGAGAGTGCCAAGGCAGTAGGATTCCAGAACGTATTTTTTGCGGATTTTCCAGACAATCGTTTTGATGATGTGGACCTGCTGGACATTGTAAAAGCAGTGGAGCAGAAAATACAGGAACTACAGCCACAGATTATCTATACACATTACAGCGGTGATCTGAATGTAGACCACCAGTATACAGCGCGTGCGGTACTCACGGCGACAAGACCGATCGGTGACTATAGTGTGGAGGAGATTTATGCTTTTGAGACGCTTTCTTCCACAGAGTGGAATTTTGATTACAGTGCACAGTCTGCTTTTTGTCCGAATGTATTTGTGGATATCTCCGATTATTATGACAAGAAGGAGCAGGCGATGAACTGTTATGTGTCAGAGCTTTGCAGCTTTCCGCACCCGAGAAGTCTGACAGGGATGGATGTGCTGTCAAAAACGCGCGGCATGGCAGCAGGCATGGAGCGGGCGGAAGCGTTTATGTTGATACGTAAAACCATAAGGAACAGTTAGGAAGTAGAGGATTGAGATGTTATATATACGTGCAGACGGCAATACAGAGATTGGCATGGGGCATGTGATGCGCTGTCTCTCCGTTGCGGAAGCGGCGGCGGATATCGACCATGTATATCCGCCTGTTTTTATTACAGCAGATGAGGGATGCCGGACGCTGATTGAGGAGCGGGGGTTTCGCGTCATTGTGCTGGGGACAGATTACAGGGATATGATGAGTGAGCTTTGGCAGTTGGACTTGCTGTTTCAAAAACAGGATGTGCTGCTTGTGGACAGTTATCAGGCGGACAGTGAATATTATCTTGCGCTGCGGAAGCTTGTGAAAGTGGCATGTTTTGAGGATATGGGGCAGGCGTATCCCGTTGATTTGCTGATCAATTACAATATCTATGCGCCAGATTTGGAGAAACGTTATAAGGAACAGGACTCAGAAAGTGGGGCAAACGGCAGATTTCCCCAGGAAGTATTGTTAGGCGCAGAGTATATGCCGCTTCGAAAGGCATTTCAGGAACCAGCGGGATATGTGGTCAATGATAAAGTAACAAATGTTATTGTAACAACAGGCGGAAGTGATCCCTATTTTGCAATGGGGGCTTTTGCAGACGTTTTGAGCAGTGATAGAACACTGGCAGAACAGGGGATACACCTGCATTTGATCAGTGGACCTTTTAACCGCTTTGCAGGTGAGCTGAAGCGCAGATACCAGCACGACGAAGTTAAAGAAGGGCATGGCTGTAAAAAAGAACAGTCCCGCATGCGCGGAGTAACAATAACAATCCATGAAAATGTAAAGGATATGCGCAGTCTGCTTTTGGAAAGTGATGTGGTCATCACGGCGACAGGGAGCACGATTTATGAGGTTAGTTCCCTAGGTGTGCCGATGATTGTGTTCTATTTTGCCGAAAATCAGCGGCAGGGAGCGGAGGCGCTGGAGAAACTCACGGATATCGTCAATGCGGGTTGCTTTGCCAAGAATCCTGAGGTGGCAGCAGACAACGTGAGAGAGACATTGAAACGCTGTATCAGAGACAAGTCATACAGGGAGCTTTTGCACAGTCAGGAAAGAGAACTGATCGATGGAAAAGGAGCACGCCGCATCGCAGAGCAGTTGATGAGGCTTGCAGCGGAAACGAGGTAAAAGCATGGCTGCAGGAAAAAAGAGACAATTGAATTATGAGCTGCTGCGCATCTTAGCGATGCTGATGATCGTGTGTCTGCACTATCTTAGCAAAGGTGGGCTGCTCGGCGATCCGGCAAGGGCGGATATGACAGCAACAGGATATGCGGCGTGGCTGGTCGAGGCATTTTGTCTGGTGGCGGTCAATGTATATGTGCTCATCAGCGGATACTTTGGTGTGGATGCGCGGGGGAGTCTGTCAGGCAGCACTAAGATTACATTGCGGGGAGTATTGAGAAGACCGATCAATATATGGAAGCAGGTGTTCTTTTATTCGATGCTCTTTGGCTGCGGTGCGCTCATTATTGGAGCGCAGGAATTTGACCTCTATCAGTTTTTTTCCTATTGTTTTCCCCTAGTGACGGAGCACTATTGGTTTGCAACGTACTATGTTGTTTTATGCCTCATGATGCCATTTTTGAACGCAGGTATTTCTTATCTGGAGCAGAAGGAGACAGGCTGTCTGTTGATGGGGTTTCTGTTGTTCTTTAGTATCTCCAAGACCATTATTCCGATGCAGCTTCCATGGGATAATTACGGATATGACAGTCTGTGGTTTATTGTCTTGTATCTGACAGGAGCATATCTTAGAAGATATGAAATAGTGCTCATAAAGACGAGAGGAAGGGCAGCAGCACTGTATTTGGGTAGTACGATGGCAGTGTTTGCCTCCTTTTTTCTGATTCGGATGATTTATCTGAGAACGGGAAAACTGGAAGCGATGATTCACTATGGGTACACTTACAATTTCCTGTTTTGTTATACAGGTGCAGTTGGACTGTTTCTTTTATTGAAAGAGTATAAAGTGAACGCATTAAATGGAGATAGAGTTGAAAAAAGAGCAGGACAGGCGTTAGAGCGTTTCCGCAAGCCGATTGAACTGCTTTCCGGGGCATCGTTTGGCGTTTACCTGATCCACGAGCATATCAATATACGCTATGTATGGCCAAAGTGGTTTCACTGTGAGGAACAGATCGGGAGTTCTGCTGCAGTTTTTTTGTGTCATATGCTTCTCAGTGTTGTGTGTGTATATCTGGTTTGTACAGTGATGGAACTGATTCGGCAGAAGGGCAGCATGGCAATTCTTCCAGCACTGATTCTGCTATTGTATCCACTGCGGCATGCAGGTGTTGGAATTGATCTGATGGATGCGGGCTATGCGCTGGGAAATTACCGCTTTTTTGATTCGCTGAATCAAATGTGGAAGCTGGCAACTTATCTGGCAAATATAGCAGGCTCTGCTATTTCGAAACTGCCTTTTGGGGACTGTTGGATCGGCATGAATAGATACTGTGGCCTGCTGATTGGAGCAGCAGCAGCAGGTGTATATTTGTATTTGTGGAAACGCTATGGACAGAAATGGAAATTATTTAGTGTCTTGTTGTTTGTGTCTGAGCTGACAGCACTCTCACTATGCTGGGCTCCGAATGTTATTTTATATCACTATTTAGGATATCTTTTGATGACAATTGCTGTTATAATACTATTTGAGGCAATTACAAAAGAAAAAAAGAAATACTTTGTTATGGCGGGTGTTATTTTAGGACTCTGTGTGACTGTGAGAATGCCCAACATTACTTATATGGCACTGATTCTGCCGGTATGGTGTGACTGTTTTTGGAATCGCAGCAGGGGAGAAATGGCTTCAAAGAAAAATGCATGGTTTGGTGGGCTGGCAGCACGCACGCTGTACTGTATTGGCGGTTATCTGGCGGGACTGCTTGTGCCGTTGGCAGTGATCTGCGTGCGCTATGGATTGACAGCATACCCGAACATGATTTCTTCCCTGTTTGGTATGACAGACCATGCGACGGATTATAAGCCGATATCAATGGTCATGGCAATGTTTGAGGATTATATTCATTACAGTGTATGGCTGTTTTTGTTTGTGGGATATATGGCAGCAGGGCTGTTATTTTTCTATATACTGGATAAAGTCGTGCAGACGGCAGCGAAGAAAAAAATAACATATATCTTTGAAACGTTATATGCATTGGGATTGCTTGTGGTACTTCGTTTGTGCTATGGCAGAGGGATGTTTGACTTTGATTATAGTAGATATTTTAGCATGTATAAGTGGGTTACAGTCTATCTGTTGATTGTGATTGCTTTGTGTATTGGTATGTTATTTTACAAAACAGCAAGCAGGGACTTGAAATTATGGGCAGTATTTTTGCTTGTTATCATATTTGTGACACCGCTTGGAAGCAATAATGGATTGTATCCGATTATCAACAATCTGTTTCTGGTGATTCCAGTCTCAATATTGATGGTTGTGGATTTGTTCAGGAAAAGCTGTAAAGCAGGCTCAAAAAGCTATGCATTTCGGATAACGCTTGGTTTTATACTCGTGTGCACAACAATACAGAGTATTTTGTTTGGAATTGGGTTTGTGTTTCACGACAGAGGGGTGCAGAAAAGTAACAATCGTATCGATATAGAACTACAGTGCAGCAATACAGGCGCAGGGCTTGCGACGACAGCGGATAAGAAAAAGAGTCTTGAGGAGCTTGATGCGTATTTATATCAGAACAATCTGAATAAAAAACAGGTGATATTATATGGAGAGATTCCTGCAATAGCATATATGATGGATATGGAGCCGGCAATATTCACGACATGGGCGGATCTCGATTCAAACAGTATTGATACACTGGAAGAAGACTTGAATCAACTGTCAGCCGAAACAGCACCAGATGCACTTCCAGTCATTATATTTGGACGCCCTTATGTAGAAGGATTGACAGAGGCGGATGGACTTTCTTGTCAGAAATTGAGGCTCATCATGGATTTTGCGGAGGAAAAAGGATATCAGCAGTGCTTTAGCAATGAAGAATATATGTTACTGTTTACTCGTCCGCAGAAGTAGTGGGACTCATGCGTCGAATATTAATCCCAAAACCTTGCCAAAATCTTATGAAAAGAGTACAATAAAGCAAGAAATAGTTTTCCAGGATTAGGAAATAGTGGAAAGGCATGGTTATAGCATGATCAATTTTAATGTACCGCCATTTACTGGCAGGGAGATGGACTATATCAGGAAGGCAGTTGAAAATCAGAAAATATGTGGGGATGGACCATTTACCAAGAAGTGCAGTGAGTGGATTGAACAGTATACTGGTACGGCGAAGTGTCTGCTGACCCCCTCCTGCACACAGGCAACAGAACTTGCGGCGCTCCTGATTGATATCAAGGAGGGAGACGAGGTGATCATGCCTTCCTACACTTTTGTATCCACTGCGGACGCTTTTGTGCTTCGCGGCGCAAAGGCAGTGTTTGTCGATATTCGGCCGGATACCATGAATATTGATGAAAAATTGATCGAACAGGCGATCACAGACAGGACAAGGGTGATCGTTCCTGTCCACTATGCGGGTGTTGCATGTGAGATGGATACCATTATGGACATCGCAAAGCGTCACAAGCTTTTTGTGGTGGAAGATGCAGCACAGGGAATTGCGGCGACATATAAGGGCAGGCAGCTCGGCGCGATCGGAGATTTCGGGTGTTATTCATTTCATGAGACCAAGAATCTGAGCATGGGCGAGGGCGGTGCACTGTTGATTCAGGATGAGCAGTTTATCAATGATGCAGAGATTATTCGGGAAAAAGGGACGAACCGTTCACAGTTTTATCGGGGACAGATCGACAAGTACCGCTGGGTGAACTATGGTTCCTCCTATCTTCCAAGTGACATGAACGCTGCTTATCTGTGGGCTCAGATCGAATTGATTGACGAGATCACTGCAAAGCGAGTGGCATTGTGGAATCAGTATAACGAACTGTTGCAGCCGCTGCAGGAGCAGGGAATCTTGGAACTTCCCCATGTGCCGGAGGGCTGTGTTCACAATGGTCATATGTACTATGTCAAGACAAAGGATCTGGAGGAGCGCACAAGACTCATCGATTTTCTGAAAGAAAATGGTATCTGGGCAGTATTTCACTATGTGCCGCTGCATTCTGCGCCGGCGGGATTAAAGTTTGGCAGATTTTTCGGTGAGGATGTGTACACGACTAAGGAAAGTGACAGGCTGCTGCGTCTGCCGATGTTTTATGCGCTGACGTCTGCTGAGGTTGACTATATTGTAAGTAAAGTGAAGGAGTTCTATCACGTATGATGGATGACCACACAGGAGTAAAGGCAGCAAAAGTGTGTGGTGCTTTTGTTTATACCTTTTTGCTTTCGCTGCTTTTATCTGTCCTATTTGATTTTTACTATGATTTGAATGACGACACCATGATAAAGGATATCGTATCAGGAGCCTACACAGGGCAGCCAAATGGCTATTGTATACAGATGTTGTATCCTTTAGCTTGGTGTATTGCGCTTTTTTACAAGGCCATTCCGACAATTCCATGGTATGGCTTGTTTTTGTGTCTGTGTCAGTTTGGCGTCGTTTTTCTGATTGCGGTGCGGCTTTTGTTGGTCATGCAAAGGGCAGGAACAAGATTTGTGGCGCTTGCGGCAGAGGCGGCTCTGGTGCTTGGGCTGTTTCTGCGGGAATTTGTGGTGGTGCAGTACAGTGTGACCTCGGGAATCTGCATGGCAGGAGCGGTGTTTTTGTTTCTTACAGCACCGAAAACAGACAAGCCATCCATATTTTTCAGAAGAAATCTGATTCCGCTGATTCTTGTGGTAGTGTCTTTTTCAATTCGAACAGAAGTTTGTATTATGCTGATGCCGTTTCTGCTGCTTGCAGGGCTTGTAAAATGGTGCAGTGAGGATAGAGTTTTTACGGCGGTTAATTTCAGAAAATACATTATGTTGATCGTGTCTGCGCTTTTGTGTATGGCAGCCATGTGCTCCCTTGATCTGGTGGCGTACAGGGGAAGTGAATGGAGTAGTTTCCGGAGTTTTTTTGATGCGCGCACAAAGCTGTATGATTTTTATGATATTCCTGGTTATGAAGACAACAGGGATTTTTATGAGTCAATCGGCTTGTCGAGGGAGTCTTACGCGCTCTTGGAAAATTACAATTTTGCCCTCGACGAGTCGATTGACTCATGGAGGCTTGAAGCAATCGTGGCATATCAGGAGCAGCTGGCAAAGGAGGGAAAGGGACTTCATTATACATTTGGACTTGTCAGCAGGAATAGTATCAAAGATGCGCTGTGGAAGTATAGAACGCAGCTCCAAAGCAATATTTCTCTTGCCGGCGCTGCAGTGATTGTCTTGTATTTGTTGTATCTTATCCTGTGTGTATTACCTGCGAAGGGAAAGCTGCGAGTGGGGGCAGTTCTGAAAATCCTGTGTGTTCTTGCGGTGCGGAGTGTTTTGTGGCTGTATCTGTGCATGGTGGACAGGGTGCTTGACAGGGTAACAATACCACTTCTGATGGTGGAACTTATCATGCTGGTAAGCTTTTTTCTCTGTGACTGTTCTAGGAGAGAGAATTCCGGTGCTTTCCATATCGTAAAATCAGTGGTTGGTATTTTGTGCATTGTTGGCGTTCTTGCTGCGTTTGCGGTAAATCTGTGGAAAGTACAGGATGAGTATAACAAGCGTGCAGCGGCAGATGCGCGCTGGAATGCGATGATGGATTATTGCCGAAAAAATGGAAATAATTATTATGTAATAGACGTGTATTCCTCAACCTCTTACCAAAATGCGTCCTACTCAGAAAAAATGTTTGTGGATGTGAATAATTCGTATAAAAATTTTGACCTCTGTGGAGGGTGGGCGGCAAAAAGTCCACTTGCAAGGCAGAAATTGGAGAAGCATCATTTCAGGGATATTCAGAGTGCTCTATGCAGTGACAGGACAAGGGGACAGACAAAAGCGTATTTCGTGGTGAATGCAGACAAAAATCTTGACTGGCTGGTACAATACTATGAAAAAAGAGGGATAATGGTCGAACTGCGGCGAATGGATCAGATACAGACAGGTGCAGCGGAACCGGCATTTGATGTGTATGAGCTTGCGAAGAAATAAGGAGAGTTAAATATGGAACCTATAAAAAAAGAGTTGGTGATAAGAGGACAGCAGATCTATCTGAGACCGATTACGGCGGATGATACGGAGCTGGCAGTGCGCTGGCGCAATGAGCCGACAGTGGTAGAAAACTTTATCTATCGGAAACCAGTCAGCCGAAAAGATCATGAGGAGTGGCTTACCAATAAGGTTTTTAAGGGATTGGTACATCAGTTTATCATATGCAGGAGCGAGGATGCCATGCCGCTGGGATCTGTCTATCTGCAGAATTTTGAGGATGAGCACAAAAGGGCGGAGTCCGGTATTTATCTGGGGGAAGAGCAGGTGTACGGAAAAGGAATCGGAACGGAAGCAGTAAAGCTGATGGCAGACTATGCTTTTGGGACACTTGGGCTGCATAAATTATCAGCGCGTGTGCTTGCGTATAACATGGCGAGCAGGCGCCTGCATGAGAAGGCGGGTTATGTGCAGGAAGCGCATCTGAAGGATGAGCTTTTTCTGGAGGGAAAATATGAGGACTTGATATTGTTTGGAGCCGTTAATCCAAGGGATCATTGATTCCAGACAGTGATAAGGAGATATCAGTTGATTATGAGTAAAATTAGCTTTGTCATTCCCTGTTATCAAAGCGCAAGGACAATCGAGAGCGTTGTAGCAGAGATACAGGATACAATGGCATCTATACCCAAATATGTGTATGATATTTTTCTGGTAAATGACTGTTCACCGGATGACACGTATGAGGTCATCAAGGCGTTGTGTGCAAAATACAGCAATATTACAGGAATCAGTCTGGCACGGAATTTTGGACAGCATGCGGCGCTGATGGCAGGACTTCGCAGGTCAGACGGCGATATTGTTGTCTGTCTTGACGATGATGGGCAGACACCGGCAAATGAGGTGGGAAAGCTGCTTGAGGGTATTGAGAATGGAAGCGATGTGGTCTATGCGAGCTACGAAAATAAACAGCACAGCGCCTTTCGCAACTTTGGGACGTGGATGAATGATATTATGACGAGGATGATGCTGGGAAAGCCAAAAGAGCTGCATCTGACAAGCTATTTTGCAGTGAAACGCTTTGTGGTGGACAGCATGCTCCAATATGAGAACAGTTATCCTTATATTATTGGTCTTGTGCTGCGCGCCACCAGAAATATCTCCAATGTTCCGGTAAAACACCGAAGCCGTGAGGTCGGAACATCGGGATATACAATGAAAAAACTGCTGGGTTTGTGGTTTAATGGGTTTACGGCGTTTTCGATCCTGCCACTCAGGATTGCTACAATAACAGGCGTTACTTTTGCAGGCGCAGGTTTTATCTATGGAATTTATACGATCGTGAAAAAATTTGTCAATCCAGAAGTGCCGCTGGGGTTCAGTTCACTGATGGCGGCAGTTGTGTTTATCGGCGGTATGCTGATGATCATGCTGGGACTCATTGGGGAATATATTGGACGTATTTACATCAGTATCAACAATTCGCCGCAGTATGTAGTCAAGGAAGAAGTGGGGAGCAGAGGGGAAGAATATGAAGATAACAGCTTTTGATCAAACAGCAAGAAGGCTTTTTCTCTTTGAGGCAATCGTAATGTGTTTCCTGATGATAAGCGTGGCAGGCAGACGGAAAATTTATGATTTTAATGCAGAGAACACAGAAATTTATCGTGAGAATGTGATTTATAATGAGCCGGAGGATGCGTACTATATCAGTCCAGACATGGAGTCGGCTGGAGAGTATCCTGCTCTTGGAAATGCAAAGATGCGGATTGCACCGGGGGCGTATGACGTGGAGGTACAGTATTCCAGTGTCATGAATATGGAGGACACAGTGGGAAGCTGTGCCGATCAGGCAGGATGGCTGCGGATCAGGTCGTACAAAAATCCAACAAGTGTAAAATATAATACAATAGAACTGACAGGGGGGCAGACAAGCCAAAAGGACAGGATGTGGATCACATCTGTGACAGATATTGATGATCTGGACTTTAAAGTTTATTATGGGGGAAGCGGCATTTTAAAGATAGAAAAGATCACTGTCAGGGAATTGCTGCGTTGGCGTGTTACCCGTATTTTGACATGGGTTCTGGGATTTTTGTTTATTGATTTCTGCTATTTTTATTTCATCAGGAAGAATACTTATAGGAATAAGCACATTGTCCTTGGTTTTCTTGCCATGGTCTTTTTGTCCAGTCTTCCGGTTTTTCAGGGATTTATCATTGGAGGACATGATGCACCGTTTCATTTGGCAAGAATTTTATCTCTGGGACGGTCAATCGAAGAGGGCAGATGGATTGCGCCGATTCAGGCAGATATGATGAATGGTTATGGGTATGCATCTCCCTTATTTTACGGACAGCTTTTCTTATATTTTCCGGCAGTTTTATATAATATGGCGGTTCCGATCCATATTTGTTATCAGGTATATGTATTTTGTGTAAATGCAGCGACCAGTGTAGTATGTTATTGTTGTTTCAAAGGGATTTGTAAGAATCGCAGCATTGCATTTCTGGGAACCTGGATGTATCTTTTTTCCGCTTACAGGATAACGAACGTTTATGTCAGGGCTGCGGTCGGAGAATATACGGCAATGGTGTTTATGCCAATGGTGGTATATGGATTTTATAAAATATATACAACAAAACAGAAGCAGATCAGCATCAGGGATTATATCTTTGTTGTTCTGGGATTGACAGGGATGCTTCAAAGTCATTTGATCTCTACAGAGATCACAGCACTTTTTATTATTATAACATGTGTTATTTTGTTGAAAAAGACTTTTCAACCTTATCGTTTTATCGCATTGGTGAAGGCAGCGCTCTTGACAGTGCTGTTGAATCTTGGTTTTTTGGTGCCGATGCTGGATTCCATGCAGATGGATATTCTGGTGAGGTCTAACAATTCTGGGCACATTCAGGAATCCGGAGCTTATTTGATCCAGCTTTTTGGCATGTTTATGACGCCTAGTGGAAAATCATTGGAAGAGCTGCAGGGTGATCTGCCCATCAATTTAGGATTCGGTCTTGCAGTTGGGATCGGTGTTTTTTTATGGTGTTATATCAAAAGATTTGACTGGGGTATGGAGGAAAGTGCACTGATGCGTTCTGGCGCTGTATTTTCCCTGCTTGCAGGCATTGCTATTTGTTTTTCACTGCAAATATTTCCGTGGGACAGCCTTGGGGCGGTGAGCGAAACTATCGTAAAAATAGCAACTGTCATACAGTTTCCGTGGAGATATCTTTCCATGGCAACGGTGTTGTGTGTGTTTGTCACCGTTATAGGAATCACGATCTGCAGTGAGAGCGGGAAAATGCGGTATGGTCTGTTTGCTGGCGGGAGCATCTGTTTCCTGCTGCTATTGAATGTGGGACTCTTTTATATGCAGTACGCAGATGTCTCTATCACTACAAAAATGTATGCATCTATGAGTGGTGTGGATTCGATTACCAATATTTATGGTGGGGAGTATTTGCTGGAAGGAACAGAGACAGCGTTGTGTTTGCGCAGGGATATGATCCTGGAGGATGATACGGTGCAGGCGGCTGATTATGTCAGCCAGGGTGGAAGGATATCTTTTACGTGCAGGAATGACAGCAATGCGCCAAAACGTGTCGAAATTCCTCTATTCTGCTATGACCATTATCAAGCGTATGACCTGCAGAGTGGAGAGCAGTTTTCCATAACAGCAGGACAGAACAATCGAATTGCCATTGAGGTTCCAGGAAACTATGATGGTACTATTGGTGTGAGGTATGTTATCCCGGTGTTGTGGAAGATTGCGTATGTGATTTCCGTTTTGACAGCAATAGGGATTGCAGGAATCGTATGCTTACCAAAGGACAGGAGACTCATAAATGAAGGGAAAAATGACTGAGAGAAAGATTGGTCTGATTGTTTTGATCGTTTTGATTCTGCTTTTTGCTGGATTGTATATCAGTCTGATCTTTAATAAGAATATATGGACAGACGAAGCCTATACAATGGAATTAGTGCGCGAAAATCATTTCTGGGGGATTATTCAAAATACGGCAAATGATGTGCATCCCCCGTTGTATTATCTGATCGTGAAATGTTTTGTGCTTCTTTTTGGCGATACTTTTCTGGTATACAAGGCGGTTTCCATTATTCCGATGGTGCTGACAATGCTGCTTGCAGTTTCCCATATAAGACCATGGTGGGGAGAGCGTGCAGCAGTGTTGTTCCTGATCATGGTCAATGCTATTCCATGTGTGCTTGAGTATGTGGTGCAGATGCGTATGTACAGCTGGGCGTTGTTTTTTGTCACATGGGCGGGACTTAGTGCATATGGAATGTGTATGAAGGAGGACAAGCAGATTGGGAAGTGCTGCTGCATACAGTTGACGGCTGCAAGTCTACTGGGATGTTATACGCATACTTATGCAATGTTGAGCTGTGTATGCATTTATATGCTGCTATGTGTCTGTGTATTATTGCAGTGCAGAAAAAGGAAAGACTGGATATTGTTGAAAGTTAGTCTGTTATCAGGTAGTACAGTGGCGGTGTGTTACCTTCCATGGCTTGTTATTCTGCTTAGGCAGACAATGAGCCGGATTGAGAACTACTGGATTGAACCTGTCACCTGGGAGGTTATACGCAAGTATCCTGATTTTCTGTTTGCATCGCGGCTGCCGGGTTCTGCTGTGCTGTATCTGGTTTTGTGTGGTGCCGCAGTGCTGGTCTGCATCAATCGGTGCAGGAAAAAGAGCGATGGAGATTGGGAAGGTTTGACAGCGCTGATGATGCTTGCGGTTCCTCTACTGACAGCGCTGATTGGCATCGTGGTATCCGTTCTGGTTACTCCCTTTTTTATTGCAAGGTATCTGCTGCCCTGTATGGGGCTGTTTGCATTGTTTCTGGCACTTGCATTTCAGGAAAAGCGCGAGTATGTCCAGATTCTGATCGGTATCTTTGGGCTTTTTATGGTTCTGGAGTCCTATCAGAAAAATATTGAGATGGAATATCACATTACACATACAGAAGAATTGCTTGCATATATGGAGGAACACCTGGAGCCGGAGGACCTGATTGCCTACAATTTTGAGATTTATGGATTTATCTACAATATTTATTTTGAGGACAGGGTAACGTTTTTAAATGATGTGGACTTTGCGGGCGATTTTGGCTCGGTCTGGTATTTTGACAGCTGTGTGACACCTTGGCTTGATGCACAGGTTTTGGAACAAAATGGTTTGGAAAAGGAATTTGTTATGACAACAGGGATCGAACAGAATGAATTTCAACTCTATCAGATCAAACATAAGGAATGAGTAGAGGGAGGAACACATTGGAGAAGTGGAGAAGGATAGGAGTGATTGTCAGTGGCATCATACTGGCAATGGTATTGACAACGCTTTGTATCACTGGGCGGATCACAAGGGCAGTGGTGTCGGAGAGCGGAGTTGCATATGAGCAGAAGGTCGATTCCGTGGCATTTGGTTATCAGCTGGAACAGGATTTTATACCGCAGTATGAATCATTGGAGATTGTAAAGGTTCATATTGACGCATCCGAGTGTGCCAGGGAGGTAGGAGTGCTGCAGGTCAGTATTCTGAATCAATATGGAGAACATATATTTTTTATGGCAATTCCCGTTTCCGAACTGCCGCAATATGGCTGGGTGGAGGTTCCGGTTCATGTGCAGCTGACACCTGGAGAGGTCAATACACTTGTTTTGGAGAGTGTCGATTGCGTGGATTATGGTCCCAAGATTTCTTTTTTGGATTCCAGGCTTGCGGCATCAGCGGAGCAGAAGGGGTTTCATCTGGTCTATGCAGGGATGGATGTGGAGCATTCGGCGCTGCAGGCTGCATTTGTTTATGCGGTTCCCATTGCAATATATGAGTATCTTGTATATTATGTATTTGGATTGATTTTGATCGCTTTAGTGATATTATGAGATAAAGTGATGTGGTTGTATTGCTGTTTTGGTTGTGTTATACTTGGAAGATATAGGAAATGCTGCTGGGAGGTTTATGGATTTGGATAGTTTTTTTCATTATATAAATGACGTGATCTTCTATACTTTTTCCGACAGTGAACATGCCAGAATCCAGGCAAAAAGAAATGCAGCAGTTCAGATCGTTGTAGCAACAGCTGCCTTTATTCTGCTGATGCGGGTATTTCCGATGGGGGTAGTAAAAAATCATACATTGTCAAAGCAGCAGGCGTATAAGAAGACCACAGAGACTGCATTTTCAGGAGATTCATTTACTGCAGAAGATAAAAAACTTCAGATGTTATTTTTTTCAGAAACGCATATTGAACAAATAACACTCTATATGCAATGTGTGATCTCATCAGAACAATCTGGGCAGGAAAGTGTTCTGTTTCGGCTGTATGATGAGAACTTTTCCTGTATTTACGAGGAGGAGGAGAACAGTCGGACGATTGAGAAAAATGGGTATCTGAACGCAGAGCCCGATATGGATGTGGAGACAGGGAAAGCATATTATTATGAAATTGTGATCAGTGACGAGAGCCGGGCAGGATATACATTGCCCGTCGCAGACAGGAAATTGCTTGCACAGGAGGAGAACAGCACCTTATATATTGATGGTATTATCAATGAGGAGCTGAGCCTGGTCGCTGATTTTGACTATACAAGACCACTTTCCGCAGTGCAGATTGTCTTGCTCTATGCATTGATTCTTGCCGGAGCAGTGTTCCTATATTTCTTTTTGCTGATTGCGGTATATTGGTATGATGGCCAGATGGCATACTATTCTGGACAGATTAGCAGATATTTTCGGTTTGGTATGAGTGCAGCTGGCGGCCTTGCAGTGATCGCACTGTTTGTTTATGCTGTAGTATTGGGGCATTTTGGCGGGGAAGTGTGGGACAAACTCTTTTTTTCAATCGGAATGATAGCTGCATGGGGCTGGCTGGCTGGCATGCTGTGGCGGGGGACAAGAATAATCCGGCCAGCACAGCAGTCGAAACTTCCAGTCAGTAGTAAAATCTGTCTGGTGTGGAGAAACTATATTCAGACGGTATGCTTTGGGTTGTTGTTTTGTGCATTATGTCAGTATGTCAATGCAGACAGGGATTTCTACCATTACACGAACACCAGATGGATGCTGATCTTCCTGGCGGCTGCCCTGTTGATGAACTATAGCGAAAAGCAGTTTGTCAATAAGTTTAGCGCCATATGGCTTGCACTTGGTCTTGTCGGATCTGTGTTTTACTGCAAGACAGCTGGGACAGATGAAAACAAACTGCTCCTTGCACGACTTACCTGTGGTGTGGTGGCGGCGTGGGGGCTGTTGGCACTGAATATTCTTTTTGTTCTGGTGCGGACCAGCGCAGTTTATGATCAAAAGCTTTTACACAATATTGGAAAAAAGATTTCCAGACAGGTGAGTGCACATAAGCAGCAGACGGTGTATCTGGTCTTATGGGGTGTGTTTAGCCTGCTGATGTACGCAAACCGATATGAGAAGGTGTGGGTATTTACCGCAACACTTCCATTTCTGGCGTTTCTTTTTGCACCGGACACACTGTTGGTTCGATGCAGGTTTTTAAGGAATTTTAACAATGGAATCCTTTTAAGCTTTGCTCTGGTGACAATGTTCTGCCTCGAACACAGGCCGCATCATTACTGGATGCTTTATCGGTATGGTGGAATGTTTCATACGGTGGCATGTACTGGTATGTATCTTGCAGTGGTGCTTGGGGCAGTGCTTGCAAAACTCTATGGCAAGTTAAAGACCAGAAAGAATATACTCGTTTTTTGTCTGCCAGAGTATTTTGTGACAGCATGTGTGGTTGGATTTATCGTGCTTACGATGTCAAGAACGGCATTTTTGACTTCAGCAGTGACAGTGGCAGTGCTTGTGGTTCTGACAGCGGTCATATATCACAAAAGTTTTAGAAGGATTGTATCAGAGCTTGGCGTTCTGGCAATGGTGTGTCTGGTCAGTTTTCCGATGGTTTTTACAGCAGTGCGGATGGTTCCGGCTGTTGTGAATGAACCAGTGCGCTATGACTTGGAATTTCAGGATCGGTCTTTCATGGTTTATGAGGGAGATCCGATTGACTCGGATAAATATATGACAGTAAGCCGTTTTTTTAGTACATTATTCGGCAGGTTTCGGTCAGAAGGAGAGGAAGAAGCAGATGCAGGGCAGATCGAGCGAATCTGGTTGGAAGAGACGGGAGAACTGGTCTATACAGGAGACGGTCTGGCGGGAATCAATCGATCACAGTTTTCCATGGAGGGCGATGGAGAAAGCAGTCTCGAAGATGGAGAGAAAAATGACATATCGAATGGAAGGTTTGCGATCTTTGGCGATTATATAAAAGAAATTGGATTTCAGGGACATCCATGGATGGGACCAGAGGATAAAAATGGCAATGAATATGCTCATGCGCACAATTCTTTTATACAAGTGGCATATAATTTCGGGGTGATTGCAGGAATTGCGTTTATTATATTGTATGCGTTGACATTGTGGCGCTCTGTCCAATTTGCTTTGGATCACGGGAAAAAATACAACATTGTGTTGACTCCATTTGTGCTGGTTGTTGTGTTTGGGTTTGTCAGCTTGACAGAGTGGGCGTACCATCCATGTATTCCAGTGGGTTTTAGTTTTATACTGATGCAGATGGTTCTGATGCGCACAAGTACACAGGGAAGATAGAAGGGCCGGGAGGCAGATATAAAATTATGAAAATAGGAAATCATATCAATCCACAGTTGCTGCAAAGAAGAATTGTGTTGGTGATACTTGATATCATGACAGTGTGTATTGCAAGTATCGCGCCATTGTGGATTCGCTTTGAATTAAATTACAGAGATATTCCAGATGTCTACTTAAACTCCGCATGGAATTTTATGATCTTCAATGTGGTCATGACACTTGCTGTGTTCTATGTCTTTAAGCTGTATCACAGTTTATGGGCGTTTGCGGGGACAGCGGAGGTGCAGAATATCATTGCTGCCTGTATCTTAAGTGCTATTTTTGACTTCCTTGGAATGAAGTTTATGCAGTACCCGATTCCGAGAAGCTATTATTTTACGTACGCATTGGTGCTTACAGGGATCACAACCTGTACCAGGTTTTCCTACCGTATTATGCGCAGTATGCGCCATAAGGCACAGAACAGGAAAAATGGCACGCGCGTGATGATCATTGGTGCCGGAGATGCTGGAAATACGGTGATCAAGGAGATTACGAACAGCAGCTACAGCACCATGACGATCAAGTGCATTATCGATGATGACGAGAACAAATGGGGCAGATTTATACAGGGGATCAAGATTGTCGGCGGGCGCGACAGGATTGTGGAATATGCTGCGCTGTATGGTATTGACGAGATTTTTATAGCGATACCGTCGGCGAACCGCGCGACGATGAAAGCGCTTGTCGAGATCTGTAAGGAGACGAGCTGCAAGCTGAGAACCCTGCCGGGCATTTATCAGCTTGTCAATGGCGAGGTCAATGTCAGCAAGCTGCGGAATGTGGATGTCGAGGATCTGCTGGGGCGCGATCCGATCAAGGTCGATCTGGAGTCTATTTTGAATTATGTCAAAGGTCAGACGATCATGGTGACTGGCGGCGGCGGTTCGATCGGCAGTGAGCTCTGCCGGCAGATCGCAGGACACAAGCCAGCCAGACTGATTATTGTCGATATTTATGAGAATAATGCCTATGAGATACAGCAGGAGCTGAAACACAAGTATCCCAATTTAGACTTGGTGGTACTGATTGCTTCTGTGAGAAATACAAACCGCATCAACAGCATCATGAAGAATTATCATCCCGATATTATCTACCACGCGGCGGCGCACAAGCATGTACCCTTGATGGAAGTAAGCCCAAATGAGGCGATCAAGAACAATGTATTTGGCACTTGGAAGACAGCACAGGCGGCAGTTCAGAATGGCGTGAAGAAATTTGTGCTGATTTCGACCGATAAAGCGGTGAATCCCACGAATATCATGGGGGCAAGCAAACGGATCTGTGAAATGATCATACAGACATACAATCGTCATTATGATACGGAGTTTGTGGCAGTTCGTTTTGGAAATGTTCTGGGAAGCAATGGAAGCGTGATTCCCCTGTTCAAGAAACAGATTGCTGCAGGAGGTCCTGTGACAGTCACACACCCTGATATCATCCGCTATTTTATGACAATTCCCGAGGCGGTATCGCTGGTACTTCAGGCGGGTGTCTATGCCAGGGGCGGGGAAATCTTTGTCCTTGATATGGGGGAGCCAGTCAAAATATTGGATCTGGCAAAGAACCTGATCCGATTGTCTGGCTATAAGGTTGACGAGGATATCAAGATAGCGTTCACTGGATTAAGACCAGGCGAAAAGCTCTATGAGGAGCTTCTGATGAGCGAGGAAGGGCTTACGGACACAGAAAATAAGCTGATTCATGTCGGTAAGCCGATCGAGTTTGACGAGACGTTATTTTATGTGCAGCTTAATCAACTAAAACAGGCAGTCGAAAGTGAGTGTGATAATGTGCGTGCATTGATACAGGAGATCGTGCCCACATATTCGCCCAAAAGTTCAGATACAGAGCAGTCAAAAACGAATGTATAACATGACAGCAGTTTCTGTAGAGATGGAGGAGGAATATTATGGAAAGCAGTGCAAAAAAAAGAATTTATCTATCAAGCCCTACAATGCATGGAGACGAGCAGCACTTTGTGGCGGAGGCGTTTGACACAAACTGGGTGGCGCCGCTGGGACCCAATGTCAACAATTTCGAGACAGAGCTTGCAGCGTATACAGGATGTGGATATGCCGCGGCGTTAAGTTCCGGGACCGCAGCAATTCATCTGGGGCTAAAGCTATTGGGAGTGGGGGAAGGGGATGTGGTGTTCGTATCATCACTCACATTTTCTGCCAGCTGCAATCCGATCGTGTATGAGAAAGCGACACCAGTGTTTATCGATGCAGAGCCAGATACTTGGAATATGTCGCCACAGGCGCTTGAGAAAGCATTTGAAAAATATCCGAATCCACGGGCAGTCGTTGTCGTTCATCTGTATGGTACCCCGGCAAAGATGGATGAGATCATGCATATATGTGAGAGGCACAAGGTACCGATATTGGAGGATGCGGCGGAGTCCCTTGGCTCTACATATGATGGAAAGCATACGGGAACATTTGGACGCATCGGGATCTATTCGTTTAATGGCAACAAGATCATCACAACCTCTGGCGGTGGGATGATGGTGTCCGGCGAGGAAGCGCTTGTGAAGGAGGCAAGGGTACTTTCGACACAGGCGAGAGATGCGGCAAGACATTATCAGCACTCTAAGATAGGATATAATTATCGGATGAGCAACATTGATGCAGGTATCGGAAGGGGACAGCTGATGCATCTTGATGAGCATCTGAGGTTAAAGAAGGCAATTTACAAAAGATATCAGGAGGCATTTGCTGACATTGCAGCAATTACCATGAATCCCCTGAATCCAAAAGGGGATGCAAATAACTGGCTCTCCTGTATGACAATAGAACAGGGGAGCAAGGTGACACCCGACATGGTGATGGATGCACTAGAAGCTGAGAACATCGAGTCACGTCCGATCTGGAAACCCATGAACCTGCAGCCAGTCTTTGCAGCGTATGATTTTATGAGTCATAATGAGAGCGGAATCAGCGTTGGTGAGGATATTTTTAACCGAGGTGTATGTCTGCCGAGTGATATTAAGAATACAGATGCAGATATGGATAAGGTGATCGGCATTGTGAGGGGACTTTTTCAGAAATAGTGGGAGCCAGGAAAAATGTATCAGAAATATATAAAACGGTTGTTGGATATTGTCATATCGTTCATGGCACTTATCATACTGAGTCCGGTTCTGTTGATCGTTGCAGTGCTGGTGCGCGTAAAGCTCGGTACGCCAGTGATCTTTCATCAGGAGAGACCAGGATATCATGAAAAGGTATTTAAACTCTGCAAATTTCGTTCCATGACAAATGAGCGTGGTGCTGACGGCGAACTGCTGCCGGATGAGGTTCGGCTGACGAAATTTGGGAAGATGCTGCGGGCGACAAGCCTCGATGAACTTCCCGAGTTATGGAATATCCTAAAAGGTGATATGAGCCTGATCGGACCGCGCCCCCTTTTGGTAAGCTATCTTCCATATTACACGGACGAGGAGCGGCTCAGACACAGTGTAAGACCAGGACTTACAGGGCTTGCACAGGTGCGGGGGAGAAACCTGCTTGACTGGGACAGGCGTATTGCGACAGATGTAGAGTATGTCAGAAATCTTACATTTGTCATGGATGTGAAAATTTTTTGCATGACAATCTGCAAGGTTTTGACACACGAAGATATAGAAGTGAACACAAATCAGGTAGAAGGTAATTTTGCTGAGATCAGAAAGGCAAAGCAGAAAAAGGAGTAGTTGCAATGAATCTTTTGATATTAAGCTGTGGTACAAGAGATAAGGTGGTTCAATATTTTAAAGAATCTTTTGGCAGGGATGGCAAAATAATCTGCACGGACTGCAGTCCTTATGCGCCAGCGCTGTATGAGGCAGATGCCCATTATATTGTGCCAAGGATTACAGAGCCAGGGTATCTCGATGTGATATATGATATCTGCAAAAAAGAATCTGTCACAGGTGTGCTGTCACTTATTGATCCGGAACTTTCGTTGATCGCATTGCATGAGGAGGATTTTAAAGCCCTTGGTGTTACAGTCATTGGCTCTTCCTGTGAACTGTGCGAACGCACATTAAATAAGTGGGAATTGTACTGTTGGATGAAAGCACATGAATATCCTTGTGCAAAAACATATATCGCTATAGAGGAATTCAAAAGGGATCTGGAGCTTGAAAAGATCAGTTTCCCGGTTTTTGTAAAGCCGATGAAAGGCAGTGCGAGCATTCAGATTGCCAAAGCCGATGATATGGATACAGCGGAGTTTTTGTTCACGCATGGTGAACAGATGATTATACAGGAGTATATGACAGGGCAGGAGATTGGTGCAGATGTCTATATTGATCTGATCAGCAGGGAGGTTGTGTCCATTTTCACCAAGAAGAAACTTGTGATGCGGGCAGGGGAGACCGATAAGGCAATATCTTTTATTGATGAGCAATTATTTGAACAGATCAAAAAGTTTGTGACAGAAAACGGGTTTACAGGACAGATTGACATTGATATTTTTGAGCAGGATGGCGTATATTATTTTTCAGAGGTAAATCCGCGGTTTGGCGGCGGATATCCCCATGCATATGCCTGTGGAGCAGATCACATGACTCTTATCAAAAATAATCTTTTGGGAGTGGCAAACCCTGTCGCCGTCGGTGGATATCAGACACAAAAGGTGATGATGAAATACAATGAGATCATGCTCGTAGATACAGTTGATGCAAAAGGGAATGTATGATATGGGGAAAGTATTGATACTTGCCAATTCTGCAAGCGGGTTATATGATTTTCGAAACGAGCTGATCAGGGAGCTTTTAAAAGAATATGAGGTATTTATAAGCCTTCCAGACGAGCAAAAGGTGCCAGAGCTTGCCAGAGAGGGGAGCAGGGTTATCCATACGCCGATTGACAGGCGGGGAATCAATCCTGTGCGGGATATCAAATTATTTTGTGAATATTTTAAAATGGTGCACAAAATAAAGCCTGATATTGTATTGACTTATACGGTTAAACCAAATATTTATGGGAATCTGTGCTGCAGGATTCAAAAGATACCATATCTTGCTAACATCACGGGCTTGGGTTCAGCTTTTGAAAACGATAATCTGATTCGGAAAATAGTAATTTTTTTATATAAAATAGCATTGAAAAATGCCAAATGCGTTTTTTTTCAGAACAGGGCGAATCAGGACATATTTGAGCAGTTTCATATTCAGGGAAAAAAGACGAGACTTTTACCTGGTTCTGGAGTAAATCTTGACAGACATTGTTTTAAGGAATATCCTTCTAAGGAGGGGGGGATGATTTTTCTCTATGTGGGCAGAGTTATGAAGGAAAAGGGGATTGATGAGCTGCTCTATGCGGCGGCTGAGATCCGCGAAGAGTATCCGGAAGTCGTATTCAGACTCGTCGGAAATTATGAGGATGACTATAAGTATAAAATAGAGCAATTCGAAAAAAAGAAAATCGTAGAGCACATTGGTTATCAAAAAGATATTACACCATATTATCAGGAAGCATCTGCTATATTAATGCCAAGTTATCACGAGGGAATGTCCAATGTCATTTTGGAGGCGGCTGCAAGTGGGCGCCCGGTGCTGGCTTCGCAGATACCAGGCTGTCAGGAAGGTTTCGAGGACGGTATAACAGGATTCGGGTTTGTGCCGAGGGATAGGGAGGCGCTCCTGGAAACGCTTAGAAAATTTATAAGCCTTCCTTATGAGAAACGTGCTCAGATGGGAAAAAATGCAAGGGTTAAAATGGAAAAGGAATTTGACCGTAGGAAAGTGGTACAAATATATATGGAAGAAATTCATGCGATCATGAAAGGAGAAAATCTAAGATGAGTTTATACGAAGATATTTTGAGCGGAAAAGAGAAATTGTCACTGGTTGGGCTTGGCTATGTGGGAATGCCGATTGCAGTTGCTTTTGCGAGGAAGATCAAAGTCGTGGGGTTTGACCTGAATGCGGCAAAGATCGCTCTCTATAAGTCGGGTATAGACCCCACGAATGAAGTGGGAGACGAGGTGATCAGGAACACACAGGTGGAGTTTACTGCTGACGCTTCCCGGTTAAGAGAAGCAAAGTTCCATATCGTGGCAGTTCCAACACCGGTCAATGATGACCACACGCCGGATCTGACACCTGTTGAGGGTGCAAGCCGTATTCTTGGACAGAATCTTACCAAAGGTTCTATTGTAGTGTTTGAGTCGACAGTGTATCCCGGTGTCACGGAGGATATCTGTGTGCCGATTCTCGAGAAGGAATCCGGTTTAAAGTGCGGTGTGGACTTTAAGATTGGCTATTCACCAGAGCGTATCAATCCAGGGGATAAGATACACCGTCTGGAGACGATCACAAAGATTGTGTCCGGTATGGATGCAAAGACACTTGACGAAGTTGCACATGTGTATGAGCTTGTGGTTGAGGCTGGCGTATACAGAGCGGAGTCCATCAAGGTCGCAGAGGCAGCAAAGGTGATCGAGAACAGTCAGAGAGACATCAACATAGCATTTATGAATGAACTTTCCATTATATTTAACAAGATGGGGATTGACACAAAGTCCGTTCTGGAAGCGGCAGGAACAAAGTGGAATTTCCTGAATTTCCAGCCGGGACTTGTCGGTGGACACTGCATCGGTGTTGACCCGTATTATCTGACTTACAAGGCGGAGCAGCTGGGATATCACTCTCAGATCATTCTTTCCGGACGCCGTATTAACGATGACATGGGCAAATATGTGGCAGAGAACCTTGTCAAGAATCTGATCAAGGCAGATATTCCAGTAAAGAGTGCCAAGGTAGCAATCCTCGGCTTTACATTCAAGGAGAACTGCCCGGATACCAGAAATACCAAGATCATTGATATCTATAACGAATTGAAAGAGTATGGCATTACAGCACAGGTGACGGATGACAATGCTGACGCTGATGAGGCGAAACACCTGTACGGAATTGAGTTTACGCCGTTGACAGATATTAAGGATTGCGATGCGGTGATTCTCGCAGTGGCACATGAGTCCTACAAGTCATTTGGCATGGCGGACTTGGATGCGCTCTATGCAGACAGAGGCAGGGCAAAGGTGTTGACTGACTTAAAGGGTATTCTGGATAAAAAAACGTATGTGGATGCAGGGTATCTTTATTGGAGACTATAGTATTGGAGAGAATGCATAAGGATAGAATGAGTTTCGTTTTCTTGGGGATATTCACAGTTTTCTTTGGATATTTGCTCATGACAGGCGAGCCGATGTATGTAGGAGATACCTTTCAATATGAAAACCAAATGATCATGCGGGAGCCGGTCTATGCACTGCTGATGCAGTTTTGCCGATTCGTATCGCCTGAAAATCAATATTGGCTGATCGTATTGTTCCAAAATATTCTGGCCGTGGCGGCAAACACAATATCGATTGTGTTTATAAGAAAACGTTTTGTCTTGAATGTAGGGGTGTCATTATTATTCACAGGAATTTTGCTGGTACCGCACATTATGACGCCAGTGTTTGCGAGTACGCATTTAGTGCTGACAAATGCTCTGATGACGGAGGGAATCCTGTTTTCCCTGTATCCGCTGGCTTTTATGAGTCTGCTGGATATGATGTGGTCGGGAAAGCCTGTTGGAAAAAAGAGTTTTGGCACGCTTGCTTTCTTTCTGCTGATCTCATTGATCCGCGGCCAGATGATGGTGCTGTTTGTCGTGTGGTTTCTGGTGGCATATGTGTTGTTAGTGAAAAATGGCATTGCGGTGACGCACAGGACGCGGGATAAAAAAAATACATTTGTGTTGGCAGAAAATATATTAAAACAGGGATTGATTGCAGTTTTGGCAGCAGTTGTCATTGCATTTGTGGCGAGAAGTATTGTGATTCATGTGTACAACTACTGTGAACAGGGATTATTTGTGGATACTGCGTCGGGGAAAGCGATGTCGTTTGCCAATGTTTTGTATGTTGCAGACAGGGAGGACGGTGATGCAGTTGCCGATGATGGGCTACGGGCGTTGTTTTATGAGATATATGACAGTGCAGATGCAGATCAGATGAATTATAAATACGCACCGTCTGGGATTCTTGGCAGGGCGGCATACCACGAGGAATGTCACGACGAGCTGAATTTCACCTATTTTGCGGAACCGGCAAAACAATATGTCGGTGAGAAGCAGGGAATCTATCCGGATCGCTTTCAGGAGCTGATGATCGCGGTCGATGAGGTTGCCGCAGAACTTTCAGCAGAGCTGATGCCGCAGGTGATCGGCAGATATGCAGGGAATTATATCAATGTGATCGCACTCGGGTTTATCAGGACTGTTGCGTATGAAAATGTTTTTTTGGCATGGTATGCCGTATTTATTTATATTGCGGCAGTGGTATTGACGATCATACTGTGGAAGCGGGATTCAAAGAGCAGGGCAGCCTCTTTTATGGCTGTTGTGCTGCTCACGATTACGGGAAATGTCTGTGCGACAGCACTGATGATCCAATGTATCTCCAGATATATGATATATAACCTTCCGCTGTTTTATATGGCAGGATTTTTGGAACTCGTAGAACTCAGAAATATTTATCGGGAAAGGCATGGTTGATAACATGGGATATAGAGATTTAAAGTTTGACAGGGACAGTGTGTTTCTTGTGACAGGCGGCGCCGGTTTTATCGGTTCCAACCTGTGTGAGGCGTTGACGGATATGGGGTATCAGGTGAGATGCCTTGACGATCTCTCCACTGGTAAGGAAGACAATGTGAAGATGTTTATGGACAGGTCAAACTATACCTTTATCAAAGGCGATATCAAAGACTTCGACACCTGTATGAAAGCATGTGAGGGGGTTGACTACGTTTTAAATCAGGCGGCGTGGGGCTCTGTTCCCAGAAGCATCGAGATGCCGTTATTTTATGAGCAGAACAATATTATGGGGACACTGAATATGATGGAAGCGGCAAGGCAGAACGGCGTAAAGAAGTTTGTATATGCGTCGAGTTCTTCTGTCTACGGTGATCACCCTGTTCTTCCCAAGAAGGAGGGAGAGGAGGGCAATCTGTTATCGCCCTATGCACTGACAAAACGTACAAACGAAGAGTATGGAAAACTCTATAAGAAACTCTATGGCCTTGACACCTATGGCTTGCGCTATTTCAATGTATTTGGGCGAAGGCAGGATCCCAACGGCGCTTATGCGGCAGTGATTCCCAAGTTTATCAAGCAGCTGCTTGACGGCGATGTTCCGACGATCAATGGAGATGGGAAACAATCGAGGGATTTCACCTACATCGACAACGTGATCGAGGCAAACTTAAGAGCGTGTCAGGCGTCGAGCGATGCAGCGGGACAGGCATTTAACATTGCGTATGGCGGCAGGGAATATCTGATTGATATCTATTATGACCTGTGCAAAGCGCTCGGCAAGGAAGTGGAGCCCCATTTCGGTCCGGACCGCGCTGGGGATATCAAGCATTCCAACGCGGATATCTCGAAGGCAAAGGAAATGCTGGGTTATAATCCGGAGTATGATTTTGAGAGCGGCATTGCACTTGCAATCGACTGGTACAAAGAGAATTTATGAAGATCAGTATAAGGATGGACGATATCACGCCGGATATGGACTGGGCAAAATTTATGCGGTTTAAGGCACTCTGTGACCAGTATCACATCAAGCCGCTGATCGGGGTAGTACCTGACAATATGGATGAAAACCTTCATATGAATGCACCCGAAACTGCGCCTGTAAGTGATTTCTGGCAGTATCTGAGAGAACTGGAAAAAGATGGCTGGTGCATGGCGCAGCATGGCGTGACACATATTTACACCACCCAAAAGATGGGCTGCTTTCCGCTGAACAGGCTCTCGGAATTTGCAGGAATAGGGTATGAGCAGCAGTATGAGGCATTGAAGCGGGGCAAAAAAATCCTTACAGACCACGGAATTAGAACTGATGTTTTTATGGCGCCAGCACACTCTTTTGACCGCAATACCATAAAGGCGTTGAAGAAACTGGGATTTCGCAGACTGACAGATGGCTTTGGAGACTATCCATATATCCGTTTCGGAATGGTATTTTATCCGATATCGTACAAACAAAGCAGTGTCCTGAAAAACAGGGCAAAAAAGGGCTATACGACATTTGTCGTTCACGCAAACACAATGAATGACAAGGACTTTGAGCGGTATGAGCAGATTTTTTCTACACACAGGGACAGGCTGGTTTCCTATGCAGGGCTGTTGGAGCTGACACCGAGAAAACGCGGCGTGTTTGGAAATGTGAGGGAATACTTGATGGCATTTACAAAATTTGTGCTGGTTAGTATTAGAGGTTTAAAGGTATGATGCAGACAAATCCGGTGAGAGTATTGAACGTGCTTGGAACGATAGATCTCGGCGGTGCGGAGAGCAGGGTGATGGAGCTCTACCGGGCACTTGACAGGGACAAGGTGCAGTTTGATTTTCTCGTGCACACAGAGAAGGAAGGTCAGTACGGTGAGGAAATACGGCGTCTTGGAGGCAGGATATACAATGTTCCACGGTTTCGGGTGTACAATATCCTGTCGTATCAAAAGGCGTTGCGAAGGTTTTTTCGCGAGCATAATGAATTTGCAGCAGTACAGGGGCATATGACCAGCACGGCGCCCATCTATCTTCCGATTGCGAAGAAGGCAGGTATCCCCGTGACAATTGCCCATGCTAGGAGTGCAGGGGTAGATCCAGGCATCAAGGGATTTGCGACTAAGGTGATCCGCTTTCCGCTGAAATACAGGGCAGATTATTGCTTTACCTGTTCCGCGGAGGCGGCGGAGGCGGTCTATGGAAGAAAGTGGATAGACGAGGGAAAGGTAAGAACCATTCCCAATGCGATTGATGCGCAGCGGTTTGCATACAATCCCGCAGTGCGGGAGCAGGTACGTGCAGAGCTTGGACTTACCGGAAAATTTGTGATTGGTCATGTAGGCAGGTTTGGTTTTATGAAAAACCATAATTATTTAATAGATATCTTTGCGGAACTTTGCAGGATGCGGGACGATGCGGCGCTGGTGCTGATCGGAAAGGGTGAGCTGGAAGAGGAGATCAGGGAAAAAGTAAACGTGTTGGGACTTGCAGATAAGGTGCTCTTTCTCGGCAGCCGCTTTGATGTGGAGCGGTATTATCAGGCGTTTGACTATTTTGTCTTCCCGTCGACCTTTGAGGGGCTTCCGGGCAGTGTGGCGGAGGCACAGGCGTCAGGACTTCATTGTCTTGTCTCGGATAAAGTTACAGGGGAAGCGGCGCTGACAGAACTTGTAACTTACAAAAGTATCGAGGAACCGGCATCAAACTGGGCAGGTGAGATTATGAGAAACGCCAGAGCGGCACTGGAGCGGAAAGATATGCGGGAAGCGATCGCGGAGAAGGATTTTGACGTGCGCGGGCTGGCGGTGAAAATGGAAGCATTTTACAGGAGCGGGGAGAATCCGCCGGGAGTCGTGACGCGGTAATTGACAGGAATGGTGCAGAGACACGTAAATGGGTATCGTTTTTGTACAGATTGGTGGGAAGGCAAGTTTGAAAGAAGGTCACTTTCAAACTATTGATTGGTATGCGTGCCGGAGCACGCAAGGGGTATAAACTATGATTGATATTTCATATCAGAAGAAATTTTTAAAGGTGAATCAGATATGGTATCCCGGAGATATTGCGATATCGGAACTTTTAAGCCAGAAGAGAAAGGGGGACATTCTGTTTGTGCACGGTGTTCCTATCGGAGAGACGAAAGGCAGGTTTCGGGGATGGCAGGAATATCATACTTGTATGAATGATATCACGATTGCAGAGGAGGAGATGCTCGCGGCGATCAATAAGGCTGTCAGATATCAGTTTCGCAGAAGTGAAAAAGATCATATCGAAATACGTTTCTATACCAAAACGGACATAGAGAAGGCACCAGAACTGATTGCGGCTTTTGCTGATATTTATGAGCGGATGTATCAGTCAAAGGGATCCGATACAAAGCTGAACATATCTGCGATCAGAAAGTATCTTGAGGCAGATGGGATTCTGTTTTCCGCAGTATGGCATGAGGGTGAGATGCTGGTATTCCACTCCTATATCTGCGATGACACAGACGCCAGATTGTTGCATTCTGCCTCCTGTTTCCGGGAAGAGAGTGCCGACCAGTCCATGATCGGCCGTGCCAACAAGCGTCTTCACTGGGAGGATATCCTGTATTTCAAGAAAAAAGGACTGCTGCGATACGACTGGGGAGGAATCTCCGATTTTGAAAATCCGAATGGGATCGATGAATTTAAGCTGAAATTTGGCGGGGATAAGATTACGTACTACAATGTGTTTGCAGGAAATACACTGCTTGGAAAACTTGCTGTCACAGCAATGAAAGCGATGAAGAGAGTGAACTGATTTGGAAAAGAACAAAAAGCGCATCATGCTGATTGTGCCTATGCTGGACCAGGGTGGTCTTGAGCGTGTGTGTGCAGAGACGGCACAACTTTTGAAAAAAGAATATGATGTCCATCTGGTTGTTTTTAACACGACAGGTATGATCTATGATGTGTCAGGGGTGGACATGATAGATCTTAACATGGGAGCAGTAGAGGGCAGGATCGGAAAGGCTGTCAATGTATTCCGGAGAGCGCAGCGTGTGAAAAAGCTGAAAAAGCAGCTGGGGATTCAGCTAAGCTACAGTTTTGGGCCGACAGCGAACCTTGTGAACGTGTTATCGAAATACAAGGACATTACATGGGCAGGAATCCGGGGGTATGGTGCGCTTGACAGCAAAGGTTCCATGAAACTGATCTGCAGTCTGGCGGACAGAGTGGTCAGCTGTACGCGGGTTATGGAACAGGAAATTGCAAAGTCTTTTCGCACAAAAGGGATCGCCACGCTCTATAACCCCTGCGATCTTGCGGGAATTGAACAGCTTGCCCGTCAAAATGTGTCGGAGCCGTTTCGCACATTTTTGGAGAGACCAGGAAAAACGATCGTATCGATGGGAAGAGCACATGATGTAAAAGGTTTCTGGCATCTGATCAAAAGCTTTTATCTGGTAAAAAAACAGGTCCCGGAACTAAAGCTTATGATTATTGGCGATGGCGATTACAGTGCGTATGGGGAGCTTGCGGGGGCATTGGGGATTGGAGATGATGTTCTGTTTACAGGGATTTTGCAAAATCCGTTTCCTCTGCTGGCAAGGGCTGATCTGTATGCGCTGACCTCTCAGAGCGAAGGATTTCCCAATGCGCTGATCGAGGCTATGGCGTGCGGCATTCCGTGTATCAGCGTCAACTGTAAGACAGGACCAGCTGAAATTTTACAGGATAATTATACAGTATGCGCTGACCAGCATAAGGTTTATCATGCAGATTATGGAATACTAATGCCAATATTTCAGGGAGAGAAGAATCTGGAAGCTGACAGCTTTTCTGTTGAGGAAGAAATTTTTGCACAGGAGATGGAAAAAATATTGACAGATGATGTTTTATATCTGCATTACAGGGAGATGGCAGTAAAGAGAGCCAAAGCGTTTGGGACAGAAGGATATCTCAAAAATCTAGTAAAAATGATTGAAGAAGAATGGTGAAATGGTTGAAAAGGAAAGACAAAAAGAGTGCAGACAGGATTTTGTGGCTGGGAATCTTTATAGCAAGCGTCGTTTTTTACCTGATCTGGTATTGGATGGATGGCATTATTCTTACAGAGGATGCACAATCTTATATAACAATGACCAGTGATAGAGAGCCCGGATACTGTATATTTCTTGCAGTACTGCGTTTTTTATTCGACAGCGGGGCCCTGCACGCTGCAGTGATCATCCAGTGTATTGTTGCAGCAGTGGCTGCCGTGGAAATTACATTGGGATTGAAGAGGCGGTTCTCTTTGAACGATATAGAAATGTTATTGATGCTTTTCATACAGTATGGCGTGACACTTCTGAACCGATTTGTGGCACAGAGAAGATATAGTTATTATAACAGTATTGAGACGGAGGGGCTGTGTTATTCCTTATGGATTTTCTTCTTTTTGGGTATTCTGGGAATTGTTTATGACCACAGCAAAAAAAGTATTGCGGCAGCGTTTTTGTGGTCTGTTGTCCTGATATCGATCAGAAAGCAGATGCTTATCACATTAGTTATTTTGATTTTATGTTTATTTTATATGGGCTGGAAGGAAAAATATTGGAAAAAGGCATTTGTAACCGCTGTATTAAGCGGAGTAGGAGTACTTGCGGCGACAACATTGATTGACTGCAGTTATAACTATGCAGTGAGGGGTATTTTTACTTCCCATTCAGGAGATTCAAGTTTTATATTGGGAACAGAGCTGTACCTTGCAGACCAGGATATGGAAAAATATATTGAGACAGAAGAGCGCAGGGAATTGTTTCGGGAAATCATGAACCGGACTGACGAACAGGAATATAACATTGCCTATGCCCGGCAGGAGGGCTTGGATGGGATTCGGGGAAGTTTTCTTTGGAACTGGCATGTTATAGAAGAGCACTACAGCACGTCTTATGACAGGATTAAATTTGATGTGGTTATGGCAGTGATTAGAGAGCATCAGGAAAAGACAGGGGTTCCAGAGGACAAGAGACATGATGATTATAATGAGATTGCAGGCAGTATGATGAAAGAGTTATTTGTCCCATGCATACCTGATCTTATGAAACTTTTTGTCTGCAATGTCATTCATGGTATGATAACTACGATATTGAAGGTTCACAAGTTCTTAAACTGGGCAGCGGTTTTGATCTATGGCGTATATATGGTTCTTTTTCTATATTTAAGGCGCAGAGGTGTAAGGGACAGTCTTCCTTTTGCGGCATTTGTTGTTCTGGCGATTGTTGTGAATGTATGTTTTACGTCTTTGACGATTTATCCACAGATGCGGTATATGCTTTATAATACAGCACTATTTTATCAGGCAGGGGCAGTCATGTGTATACAGGGATGGAAACAGAAAAGAGTTTAAGAAGATTGGCAGCAGAATTGCAAGAAGGAGATATATGACATGAAATATAAGGTGGTCGTTTTTGGCGTAAAGGATACTTCGGAGAATATTGTGGAATTTATTCACAAGACGATATGTCCAGTAGATCTGGTGATCACAATCAACAGCGAAGTGTTAAAAAAGAATCAGGTATCAGGTTTTAAAGGACTTTCTGTATTGACAGAAAGATATGGAATTCCCGTATTTGAGGCGGACAGTTACTTTCTGACAGATGAGAAAACAAAGACGTTTATGGACGAGAATCAGTTTGAGCTTGCAATCTCTATGGGATGGCAGCGTCTGATTCCGAAATATGTGTTGGACAAATTTGTGTATGGTGTGTATGGATTTCATGGAAACAGCGGCTATCTTCCATTTGGAAGGGGAAGATCACCACTGAACTGGTCAATGATACTGGGGGATACGCGGTTTAATCTGAATCTGTTTCAGTATGACGAGAAAGCAGATAGTCCTAATGTGTTTGCCACAGAAATGTTTTCTATCACTCCCCATGATACGATCCGCACGGCGCAGTATAAGAATATGATCTGTTCGAAGAATTTGATCAGAAAACTGCTCAAGGCATATCAGGAGGGGAATATTACAGTGCGGACAGAATCCAAGGATTTTGATTCGTGGTACAGCAAACGCACAGCAGCGGACGGAAAAGTTGATTTTCATGAACGGACTAGAAATATTTACAATTTGATTCGCGGAGTTTCAGAGCCTTTTCCAGGAGCTTTTGCAGTGTGCGGGGAGCAGACCATAAGGATATGGGAAGCGCATCCCTTTGATGAAATGATTGATTTTTCGGATTACAGACCTGGGGAAATCGTGGATATTTTTGATGGAAAGCCCATTGTGAGAACAGTGGATGGCTCATTGCTGATTGACCGTTATGAGAGTGAACGGGAATTGACAGTGGGAGATATTTTGGAATGAGTGTCAATATGAAACATAAAATAGCATTTCATTTAAACTGCCTGGAGCAGGGTGGAGCGGAGAGAGTGGTGTCCAATCTGGCAAACCAGTTTGTAAAGGAAGGATACGAGGTTCTGATCGCCACAGAATGGTATGGGGAGAATGAATTTCAGATTGACCGTCGTGTGAGAAGGATTCATGTAGGTTTAAAAGACAGTGATGATAAGAAGAATCGTATCGTGCAGTTTTTCCTTAGGGTAAAATATCTGCGTCAATTTATGAATACAGAAAAGCCAGATATACTGATCGCTTTTGCACAGAGGGCAAACTACAGGGCACTGATGGCGTCTTATGGAACCAATGTACCAGTAATGATATCGATTCGAACAGACCCAGTGGGACATTATGATGCATGGTCGGACAAGCTGCAGATCCCTGTATTGTTTCCCAGGGCATCAGGGTGTGTATTTCAGACAGAAGGACAGAAAGAGTTTTTTGCTCCGTTTCTGCAAAAGAACTCCCGTATCATTTTGAACCCGATAAATGACAAATATATCGGACTGCCGGAGCCGCAGCACCGGAAAAAGGAAGTGGTACAGTCGGGGAGATTGGTGGATTTCAAGAATCAGCCAATGCTGCTGCGGGCTTTTGTCAAAGTGCATGAGAAACATCCGGATTATGTATTGAAAATTTATGGAGGGGATTCCTTTGATGGGACAAAGGAAATACTAGAGGAAATCATTGCGGAAAACAAGGCGCAGGATTATATTAAGCTGATGGGAGCCAGCGATACCCTTGAGCGGGATTTGATTGATGCGGCGGTGTATGTGTTTTCATCGGACTGGGAAGGGCTGCCCAATGCCTTGCTGGAAGCAATGGCACTGGGGCTGCCGATTGTATCCACAGATTGTCCCTGTGGGGGACCGCGGACGGTGATGAAAGACGGTGTGAATGGTTTACTGATACCAATCAAGAATCAGAAAGCTCTGGAGGATGGGATCAACAAGCTGATCGAAGCTCCGGAATATGCAGGGAGGCTGGGAAGAGAAGCGAAGAATATTGCACAGCAAGCCAATGCACGGGCAATTTTTGAACAGTGGCAGAGTTATATTGAAGAAATATGCAGTGCAAAGCATAGAGGATGAGAGATAGGGAGAGGGATAATGTTTTCATATAGTGAGTACAGGGAAATCATAAGGATTATCAAGTCTACAGGATTGCAGAGTGACTATGCAGGCGCCTTACACAAGGATAAGTTTATTATCATGCGGCATGATGTGGAATACAGTGTGGAGCGCGCATATGCACTTGCAAAGGTGGAAACCAGCATGGATTTTACATCGACTTTCTTTTTCCAGTGGACAAATAATTCATATAATCTGTTATCCAGAAAAAACAGGGATTTGATTTGTGATATGCATGAGCGGGGACAGAATATTGGTCTGCACTTTGCGCTGAATGGAATGACTGATATGCAGGAGGTACGGCGGCAGATCATCAGGGAAATGCATATGCTGAGTGAGATGCTGGGATTTGAGATATCGGAATTTTCCGTGCATCGTCCCTCACCGACCGTACTTGCGGAGAATATTAAGCTGCCAGGCATCATCAATGCATATCAGGATGAGTTTTTTACGTTTTCGGAAAATGCAGGAAAGGATTCTGTGCTGGCGGTAAAATATATGTCTGATGCCAACCATATATGGCGGTATGGTTATCCTGATGAAGAAAATATACTGGAACATGATAAGGTGCAGATACTGACGCATCCATTTGCATGGACGAAAAAAGGCTATGATAATTTTGATAATTATAAAGCATTGGTGAAGGAAAAATATATTGAACTGATTGACAGCATTGATAATGAATGTAAGGATTTCGGGGAGTACCGGGATTATTTTGTAGAACCATTAGGATCGGCTATGTTGTGAAAGTACAGGAGGGATAGGGCTTATGTGCGGGATATGTGGTTTTGTATCAAGGAAAAACATCACACGGGAGCAGCTGAAAAACATGAATGATACGATGTATCACAGAGGACCAAACGACAGCGGGGAGGAAATCTTTGCTGGCAGGGATGGATATCAGATCGGTATGGCACAGCGGCGTTTGTCAATCCTGGACTTATCCATGCTTGGACATCAGCCTATGCATTC
>JAIEEY010000078.1 GCA_029067205.1 Lachnospiraceae bacterium | reverse complement strand
TGAATAATACTTTTTGCTGCTTATCGCAGCCGGTCATATTACTGATTCATGTTTAACCACCAGTCCATATTAATATTTGGATACTCAAAATTTACAAGGGAGGAAAAAATGTCAAAAGAATATATACTTCAATACATCAGGGATCTGAAATCTGTGATTGATTATCATGTAATGAATGGGATTCCGATCGGAGATGCCGTCGATCCGGACCTGCAGGGCGTGTGTGACAAGCTGGTACAGTCAGGGATCATGCCTGAGCCGCAATTTATGAATGAATTGTATAAGTTTATCATTTATCTGGAAAGTGTAAAAGCTACGACTGACAATAGTGATAGTTTTATACAGACGATCAATCCCAGGTATATTGAGGCAAAAAAACAGTTTCAGGATATTTATCTTGAATTTTTTATCAAAATGATGCTGATGAATACAAACAGGATTATCCTGGAGTATGAAAACGCATGCGCACCTAATTAAATATCACGATTATAAGAACAGGAACTTACTCCCATAAAGTTTCCTGTTTTTTTAATACAAAAATGAAAATAGAACAGGAGAAAAGTTATATGGAAAATGAAGTTAAGAAACCCCGCATTTCTGAGGAGATTGATGGAAAGATTGACCTGATCAAAAAGAACATTGAATTCTGTCAGACAAATGGCATCCCTGAAGCGCTTGAAACAGGCGGAAAGTATTTTAAAAGTTTTTCGGAGCTCATTTCAGGCACCGTCGCAATAGAACTGGAACAGCTTGGTTCAGTACTTAAAAAAATGTTTCCGTTTCTGCCCAACACCAGGGAAGGTGAAAAATTAGCACAGATCATCCAGATTACAATTGATAACAGTCATGACCGCTTTGCTGAAATCACAAGAATCGCCGATGAAGACAGTCTGAAAGCAGAATTTACAAAAGCGGTCAGGGAATATGCAGATAAATATGTGGAATTCATGCTAAACGAAAAAGCGGTGTGACCTGCAGACTATCAAAACAGCAGACAATGATATAAAGAATGGAGGAAATATATGATTTCAGATTATAAAGCACAGATAGACCAGATTTTGAAGAACACAGAAAAGGAAGAAGCAAATAATACATCGGACAAAATTGCAGCAGTTGCCACGTATAAGATTATGATCGGCGCCATCAGTAAGTTCATTGAGAAGGAAAGCTGCAGCAATCCAGAATTTGATGCCGCATTATCACTTGAATGGAAAAGTGCAGGGCGTATGCTGAAACACATATGGTCAAATGCAGAAAAGATGGCTCTAAGACATGGCCAGATTGCATCCTGCTGCTTAACGGAAGAAGTAGTGTATGCGTGGGCGCGTGAATACTATTTCCTTGATGACAGAGAGGCGGTAATGAAAGAAAGAGCAGAAAAGGCAAAAGCAGAACAAAAACAAAAGGAAGCGAAAGAAAAAGAATCCCAATATGAAAAAAGAGCACTTGACATCCTTAGTAAGCAAAGTGGATGGGATGATCTATCTGACGAAGAAAAAAAGAAGAAGATTGCATCGAAGATAAAGTCACTTAAAACAAGTGATTCCCGTAAATCCAACAAATCAACTGCAAAAAGCAGTGCTGTTTCTCCGGCAATTGATGAAAAGGAAGATGCAGCACCAGGCGAATCCCAAGATCAGGATAATAGTTCTGAGATATGTGTTACAGAAGCTTCAGTAGAGCTGGAGATGGAACTTGCCAATACCCTTGACGGTCAGATGAATCTTTTTACTCTTTTACAAGGTGGTGAATAATATGTTAACTAATAAAAAAATCCGATCCCTTCCCATGCCGAGAATAACCCATGAGACAAAAACCCTTGCATTGCAGAATGCGGAGCATAAAACCTTTGTGGTTACTTCTGGAAAGGTGAAAAACAATGTAGTGGTCAATGTATTCTCTAAAAATGAGGAAGGTGAAGTATCGTTACATTACAGATATTTTATAAAGCATCATAATGCACTATTGTATAATGTGAGGACGAATAAGATTACTAATGGATATCTGAAAAACGTCTTCTGGTATAAAGACATTGTAACGGCAACTGAAAAAGAAAAAGAAAAATTAAAGCAATATATCCGCCCTGATAGTAAAAGTGATTCAGTCAGGGATATCATTGACGCTTACGATTGGTGGCGTTCCGGCATACGCAGCAAGCTCCGAAAAGACCAAAAATGTGCTGAAATAGACAGCATCATGCAGAAAGTAAGAAAAGTCCCAAAATCATTTGAGGACACTGTAAAAAAAACAATGTCCTATTCACATTACATCTTTTATGACAGAAAAAATAATCTTGGAACGTGTTCTTGCTGTGGATCAGTAATGAAACTTTCAGACCTGCCGAAATTCAAGGATAAAGAGTCTGGTAAGTGTCCCGGATGTGGTGAAAAAATCATGTACAGATCAGAGGCGAAAAGGCAGCGTTACAATACCTATGATGAAGGCATGGCAGTTCTGGTGCAAAAATATGCATATCATATACTGATCGCAAGATATTTTCATATAACATATGATTACAACAACTCACAAGTTCCAAAAGTAACTGTAAAGGAAGTGATCAGAACGCTCATTGACTATGATAAACAAAGTGTCCGTGATTACGAGTGGTACTACTATAACGGAACAATACGCTGGTGCCTCCCACAGTGCAGCATGTTTAATCCGGAAGGATTCCATCATTTCTTTTTAAAGGGCGAACTACATAAGGCAGGCCTGACAAATGAATTACGCTTGTCAGACATGGAAAACCGCCTGCAGGGTTGGAAACAAATTAATAAATTCATTAAATCAGGTTCTTTCGATTCCTGTTATAAGCATATAAGATATCTTGAACATCTTGCAGCCAATCCAGTTCTCGAACCAATAGCAAAGTGCGGCTTATATAACCTTGTAGCCGACTATATGAATGGTAATAAACGTTATTCGTTTTCCCGAATCAATAAGAACGAACAATCAATCATCAAAATACTCGGATTGAAGAACCGGGTGCAGCTCCGGGAGGCTATTGCATTAAACATTAACAGCGAGGAGCTGGATCATATTCAAACTTACAATGATACAACTGACAGGGACCGTTCCATTAGTGACATACTTAGGATTGCTAAGGAATACAGTGGGAGAGAAGAATATGCTTTTGCCTTGTCAGACAGCAGACTACGGAAACTTTCAAAGTATCTTGACAGCCTGGACTGTGGGAAAGCAGGAAGAAATAACCTTATTTTTGACTATTTTGATTATATGCGCAATTGCGAATCTCTCAACTACGATATGACTTCTGATGTCGTACTATATCCCAAGGACTTTAAAAAGGCACATGACAAGGCCGCAGCAAACGTAAGGAGCAGGGAACTCGCGGAAGAATGCAAAATTATCGCAGAGCTTTTGCCGGATATGCACAATAAATATGACTTTAGTAATGATAACCTATTGATTAAAGCTCCTGACTCGGGACAGGATATAATATATGAAGGACAGGCTCTGCATCACTGTGTTGGCAATTATGTCCCACAGGTTGCAAAAGGGAATACTGTGATACTGTTTATCCGCAGGAAAGAGTCACCTAACAAACCCTATGTAACAGTGGAGGTCAAAAAAAATAAGATTGTACAGGTAAGAGGGTTTGGCAATAAAAACCCTGAATCTGATGTAACTGATTTCGTAGAACAATTTAAACGGGCAAAATGCATAGCATAAGGGATTAAAGGGGATTAAAGAAATATACCATAACCATGCATGTATACAAAATCTGAAAAAGACCAGTCATGCTTTTTAACCAATCAAATGATAATAGTAAAGGAGAATCATATGAAAGCAATAAAAATAGGAACAAAAGTTGAAATTTATAATGATGCCGTGGTAACCTACAATGAACTGCCTGCTAGGTCTTACATTGTAAGATTTGAAAAAATGACAGGATTTTATCTGGAAGAATATCCTGATATCCAGGTAAAAGAGGATAAGGTCTATGGAGAGCGTCTGAAAAAAGTACAGAAGGTTTTACATTCGTATGAAAAGTTTGATAGAAATTTAGGTGTAATATTAAGTGGGTACAAGGGCATCGGAAAATCCATGTTTGCCAGGTTACTTTCGGAAGCAGCAGTAAAAAACGGCATCCCGATCATTGTGGTTGACCAGTATATCCCGGGAATCGCATCATACATAGAGACCATTGATCAGAATGTAATGGTGCTCTTTGACGAATTTGACAAGACATTTGCCGATGTCAAACCAGTCGAGGGGGAAGTTGAACCACAGGCGGCGCTGCTAGGTCTGTTTGACGGGATAGCACAGGGAAAGAAGCTGTTTGTTATAACATGTAATGATATACGTAAACTGAATGAATTCATAGTAAACCGCCCGGGACGTTTCCATTATCATTTCCGTTTCGATTATCCATCAGCAGATGAGATCCGGACATATCTATCCGATCAGTTAGAAGCAGCACATCACAATGTAATTGATTCCATCGTCTCTTTTTCCAGAAAGGTTGATCTCAATTATGACTGTCTCAGAGCCATTGCATTTGAAATAAATAATGGGGAGAGCCTGCGTAATGCCATTGAAGACTTAAACATAGTCAATCTGGCTGAGGAACGTTACAATCTGACAATGCACTTTAAAAACGGTGCACCAATGCATGTAGGTAATCGGAATATAGATTTCTTTCAGGATGAGGAGATCAGTGTGTGCTTTTCAGAAGATGATTATCATGAAATCCTTACTGTGGGATTCTGGATAGCAGACAGTGAGTATGATATGAAAAATAACTGCTCTGTAATTGCTGGTGAAAAGCTGAAGATCACATATGATGAAGAGTATGATGATGAACTGGTCGAAAAGATTAAGAAATTGCTCGTAGATCATCTTGAGATCCGGAAAGTACGTGAAAAGAGTTTACATTATGCGTTATAGATCAAACTATTCTACACGTGAGGTTGAAAATAAACGGAAAAACCATTCTAATTCAAGGGAGGGTAAATAAAAAATGGGTATGTATCATAAAAACCGGTCTGCAGGCATTAGATTCAAGCGTTTTGCAAAAAGAAGTACATCAAGAGGTATGCGGCGGGCTGCTAAAAAAGCTGTGATATTGATCAATGTGATAAGTATTCACTAACCAGAAAAAGTCATAATCTTTATGGTATAGACAGCTGGAACTTTAGTTAAGATGTAATAACATAATGCAGTAAACAGAAGCGACACTTGTTTAAAAATGTAAACAGGTATCGCTTTTTATGCATTTGTGGAGATTTAGATTTGGAGGAATATAACCATGAATAAATCAGATGCAGTCTATGAACAAAAGCAGCTTATGGCAGATCTTATCGGCTGTGAGTGTTTTGGTATCAATGAAAATGTAAAACTATCAGATTATGATGATGCGATACTGGAGATCATGTCTATGATTGAGTATAACATTGACGTTGGAGACAAAAAAGAAGTCGCGGAATGGAGGCGGATGCTCCAACAGACAAAGGTAGAAAAAAGACGTGCCAAAAAGATGATTGAGAATAACAACAGAATGGAGCCTGTACTGACATAAAACTTATCGGGATAGCGAGTTGTGACTGATGTAAATGCCAAAACACTTGGGGAAAGACAGCTTTCTAATCGAAGTCGAGAGGCAGAGAGTTATGCAGCAGCATAATTCTGTTGAAATATATCTGTAGTTGGAGTGGTGGAAAAGATTCAACTGCATCAATCATCTTGGCGCACGAAAACAAAGAACCACTGGATATCATCCTGTTTGCGGAAGTCATGTATGACCATGGAAGGGGAATAAGCGGGGAAAATCCCAAACATATAGCATTTATCCATGATACAGCAAAACCCTTGTTTGAATCCTGGGGGTATCAGGTTGTAATATTAAGATCGCCAAAAGATTATTTAGGATTTTTCAACCATGTCATTCAAAATCCCACGAAACATAAAGAGCACAAGGGATTACGTTTTGGATTTCCGAATACTAAATTATGCGGAGTGAAACGGGACTGTAAGGAAAAAGCCATAAATGATTACCTGGCATCCATAGATGATCAGATCATCCAGTACATCGGAATATGCCCAGAAGAAAAGAAAAGACTTAACAGCCTGCATAAACAGGCAAACATGGTGTCACTACTCGAAAAATACAGATATTCAGAACAAATGGCTATGGAGAAATGCCGTGAATATGGCCTGCTCAGTCCATGTTATGAGTTCTCAAAGCGGGGAGGCTGCTGGTTCTGTCCAAATGCAAAGCCAGCTGAATTTAAAGAGATAAAAAGGGCATATCCTGATATCTGGAAAGAATTCGTTCTATTGGAAAAAGCAGAAGATATAGCAAATACAAAATGGAATGTTTATGGAAAGCTTTCCCTTCATGAAATAAGTGAACAGTTGGAAAAATCAAATAACAGACATGTTGATTCAGGCATACATAAATAAGGTTTTAAACCTGCTACTATGAAGGCATTATCGGAAATGCACGTTAATGCCTTTTTATAGTGGTTATAAATGCTAAATTACCTGAAACAAGGGAGGGATATGGTTGATAATATGAAATCATATAAAATATCTCAAAAACAGATAGATACTATAAAAGAAGCACTGCAAAGATATTTAATTTATGTAAACAAGTTTTGTATGGAATATGCAGATTATTTTAATGATATGGATGCCACCAATGAATTATACAAGAAAAATCCGGCACATTTTTTTGATGCTAATGGAATTGATGCAGAAAAATTTTTTAAGGACTATCAAGAATACAAATTAATTCCCATTGCAGAAAAAACATTAAAAGAAATTGAAAATATACATACAAATGTTATTGGCATTTTTATAGATCCACAGGTTAATGGAACTGTATATCCATCAGGTGTCCATCGTTGGCTATATGACTTTAGAGACTATTGTTTTGATGCTAATGGAAACTTTTTATCAGTGGAAAAGCAAAATAAAATGCTTGCTAAATATCCGCATTTTGACGCAAGTACAAAGAGACCAAAGACGTTTATAACACAGAATAAATGAAAATATAAAAAGCATTTGGAGAAATGAAATATCCAAATGCTTTTTAATTAAAGGAGGAATATGAAATGTTACCAAAAGAATTTTATCCTACACCAAGGAAGTTATTAGACAAGATTACGGACGGAATAGATTGGAAGATAATTCGTTCAGTGTTAGAGCCATCTGCAGGAAAAGGTGATATTGCAGACTACATAAAAGAAATATATAAAAATCAAACATATCACGACAATCTGGATATTGACTGCATTGAGATTGATGATAACCTTCAAAAAACGCTGAAAGGAAAAGAACTAAGGGTAGTACATAATGATTTTTTAACATTCCATACCTTTAAACACTATGATTTGATCATTATGAATCCTCCGTTTAGAGATGGATGCAGGCACCTTTTACATGCCTTATCACTTCAGAAGGATGATTTTGGACTCATCTGCATTCTAAATGCAGAAACTATCAGAAATCCGTATACAAATGAGAGGAAAGATCTTGTCTCCAGACTGGAAAAAATGAATGCGGAAGTTGAGTATATGGAAGGTCAATTCTTATCAGCAGAGCGTCCTACAGGAGTCGAAATTGCTGTAGTAAAGGTATTTGTTCCAGAAGAAGACAAGAAAAGTTTTATATATGAAGATTTAAGAAGGAAAACATATCAGGAAAATTCATATCAGGATATGACGGATTTAGCACCAAACGATTTTATAAAAGCAGCTGTACAGAAGTATAATATGGAGGTAGAAGCTGGAATAAAACTGATCATGGAATATAAAGCAATGGCTCCTTATATTTTACAGGATTTAAAAGACAGTTCGTATAATCAGCCAATATTGATGATGAAGATCTATGACAGACCTCTTTCAACAAATGCTTTTGTCAAGGAAGTCAGGCGCAAATACTGGACAGCTTTGTTTAACAATCCTAAATTCACGGGGAAAATGACATCAAATCTGTCCAATAAATACTATAACCAGGTTGCGGAGCTTGTAGATTACGATTTTTCCGAATATAATATTCAGACAATACAGATAGAAATGAGCAAGAATCTGGTACAAGGCATTGAGGATTGCATCATTGAATTGTTTGATAAATTGTCACACCAATATGCATACAGTGATGAACTCCAGAACAATATTCATTATTATAATGGATGGAAAACAAACAAAGCATGGTACATCAATAAAAAAGTCATTTTGCCACACATGAATGCCTTTAGCAGTTGGAGCGGAAAGTTTGATCCGAATTACCAAATAAAATCACAGTTAGCAGATATTGAGAAGGCACTGAACTATTTAGATGGCGGCATAACAGATGGCAGGAATATGGAACTGTGTTTAAGAGCTGCACAAGAAACAGGACAGACACGAAAAATACAACTTAAATATTTTTATGTGACCTTTTATAAAAAGGGAACATGCCATATTGAATTTACTAATGAGGATCTATTGAAAAAACTAAATATCTTTGGAAGCCAGCAGAAAAAATGGCTGCCGCCTGGATATGGAAAGAAAACGTATGATGAAATGCTGCCAGAAGAAAAGATTGTCATTGATGAATTTGAAGGAAAAGACAACTATGCGTATACCCTGCAAAAACAGGATTACTTTATTTACAATCCGATGAATTCTATCCCATGTTTAGAAATGAATGCCAGCTGATAACACAAATGCAATAAAATGTCTGACAAGCAAAGTTAAAAACAGTAATTCAAAAAATGCAGATAACATTTTCATAATCATAGTTGGAAATGAAAGTGTTATCTGCTATAATATAAAAAATTATATAGTTGACATTCTGAGGAGATAGCAAATGAAAGTTTTGATCATTAACGGAAGTCCACGAATAAATGGAAATACATCCATTGCAATTGATGAAATGGTAAAGACATTTCATGCCGAGAGTGTTGAAACAGATGTCGTTCAGGTTGGAAACAAGGATGTGCGTGGATGCATTGCGTGCGGACAATGCGCCAAGGCGGGAAAATGCGTGTTTATCGATATTGTAAATGAGATTGCCCCTAAGTTTGAAGAAGCAGACGGTCTGGTTGTTGCAAGCCCAGTTTACTATGCTTCTGCAAATGCAACCCTGATTGCCGTACTGGACCGTCTGTTTTACAGCACACACTTTGACAAGACCATGAAAGTTGGGGCAAGCGTCGTCTGTGCGAGAAGGGGCGGCTGTTCGGCAACATTTGACGAACTCAATAAATATTTTACAATCTCCAACATGCCAGTCGCTTCCAGCCAGTACTGGAACAGCATCCATGGGCGGGAGCCAGGGCAGGCAGACATGGACGAAGAAGGGAAGCAGACAATGCGTGTACTTGCGAGGAACATGTCATTTCTGATGAAATGTATAGCGCTGGGGAAGGCGCAGATCGGTCTGCCGGAAACTGAGGAACATGTATGGACCCATTTCATCAGGTGATAAAAAAGAGGCTGTGTCTTATATTTTTTATATAGTGGACACCATTTTACTGGATATTGACAGTAGATTTTAAAAACGATACAATAAAAATATGTAATGACTTGACAAATGACAAAATTATATATTTACAGGAGAAGTAGCGCATGGATTACAATAAACTGACATTCACTAATAATTTTGTATTCTGTAAGGTTCTGGAAAATAATCTAGATTTATGCCGGCAGCTCCTGGAACTTATACTTGGCGTTAAAATAATGAAAGTAGAGCTTGCGGACAAGGAAAAAGTACTGGATATCACACCTGACGGCAAAAGCGTGCGGCTCGATATTTACGTGGAGGATAGTAAAGGTGCCGTATACAATATCGAAATGCAGGTTGCAGCAAAACGGAACCTCCCGAAACGTTCAAGATATTATCAGGGAATGATCGATCTTAATTCAATAGAGAAGGGAGCCAGGTATAACTCTTTGAAAAAGAGTTATGTTATATTCATATGTATGTTCGACCCATTTGAGAAGAACCTGCCAATTTATACCTTTTCCAATCGCTGCATGGAAATGCCGGATCTGGAACTTGGCGATGAAACAACAAAAGTATTTGTAAACCCCTATGGCGATACAAAAGGGTTATCAGAGGGAATTAAGGCCTTCTTTGAATACTTAAAAGAGGAATTAATCCAGAGTGATTTTACAAAGAAACTGTATGAAGAAGTGGAAAAAGCAAGAGAAAACAAAGAATGGAGGCGCGAATATATGGCATGGATTTCAGAACTTGAAGAATCAAAAGAGGAAGCCAGAGAAGAAGGCAAGGAACAAGGTCGAGAAGAAGCCAGAAAAGCGGAGAGAGAGGAAACGGCAATCAGTATGCTGAAAGACAATATGCCCATATCTAAAATCATACTATATTCAAGGCTTCCAGAATCCCGTATACTGGAATTACAACAAAACCTAGCAGAAAACTAACACATTAAATAATCATTAAAATTTAAAAGAATAATTCAAATACTTAATATTTGTTGTATTATAAATATGAATTTGTAAAAATTAAAGAGATGAGATTTCAAAAGAGCCCAGTTTGTGGCCTTTTAAATCTCATTTTTTTAGCATTGATAAAAACCAGCTTTTGTATTTTTGATTTCCCACTAAAAACGTGATAAAATATCATTAAAATTAATCGGTGCTGATATCTGACTGCCAATAAAATAAGTCAGATAAAAAAAATGGAAGCAGGAGCAGGGTAATGTTTGAAGAAGTAGAAGTTTTAACACACAGCAGCATAAAAATAACAGGAAAAAGGGTGATATATTTTGATCCTTTTGAGGTTAAGGAAGAAAGCCATGATGCAGATCTTATATTTATAACCCATGATCATCATGATCATTTTTCGCCGGAAGACATTAAAAAAGTAGCAGACGAAGACACTTGGATCATCATGCCAGAGAGTATGAAAGGACATGGGGAAAACTTGAGGAACCTTAAATGTAAATTTGTCCATCCTAGCGGAATAATCGAGGCAAAAGGGCTTATGATAAATGCAGTTCCTGCATACAACAGGCTAAAGCCGTTTCATACAAAAGGAAAAGGCTATGCAGGATACGTGATGACAATGGATGATGTCAGGTATTATGTGGCTGGAGATACCGACATGACACCCGATAACCAGGACATAAAATGTGATGTGGCACTTATTCCTGTCGGTGGAAAATACACAATGGACTGCAAGGAAGCGGCCAATCTTGTGAACCGTATGAAACCGAAGCTTGCAGTTCCTACACACTATGGGACAGTCGTGGGTTCACCTGATGATGGGAAAAAGTTTGCAGAACTTGTAGACAGCAGGATAGAAGTGCGTGTAATGATATGACGGGCAGAAAGGAGAGGATACTGTACAGACTGCTCAGATAACCGGCGGGATTGGAGACATAGAGCGGATTTTCAAATTAAGGAAACAAGGTATAAGAAGAAGACGCTTAAAAACCTGACAGAAGAATTGTCTGCTGGCCATGATTAATGACATCTGTGCAGCTGCAGATCTGAAAAATCCTGATGTAGTAAAACATGTCCTATTTATGGTGGAAAGTGATATATAGAAAAAATAAAAGCTTTTGTTCAGTTTGACAGGATTGTATACGTTATATTTTCATCAAAATCCGAAATAATATATTAAGAATTTGTGTTTTTAATATGTGAAGGAATCGATAATGGAAACAATCCTGTGCATAGATACTCCCGTGCTGATGATATATTTCGTGCACGGATACAAATGGAAAAATAACACCAATACGGTTCCGCTTTCGTGACAGGAATGGGGAGCTTATCACGATCAATATAGATAAGGTTATTTCAACAGACCAGGATCAGGGTTCGCTTGGGGCAAACTTTATCTGTACGACATCTCTTTATGGTATGCAGCGGACGTTATTCCGCCTGCGGCATAATTATTATGCCCATGAGTGGCGGATGGCAGGTATTGGTTGTTAATATCCAGCCTCATCAATCAGATGGTTCGCAGCCACGGTAATCCGCCGTGCTAGCAGGTTTTTATCAACAATGCGGTCATAGAGTGCCATGACTGCATCTATAATCAGCTTTTTTGAGGAAGATGGCTCATCCAGATTCGTAGTTCCATGTGCATGTTTGGGGATTTTCCGTCCGTAACGGTCTGTAGTGACTTCGCCTTTGTATCTGCCAGCTGTTTTCGGATCGGGGAAGAATTCTACATTATTTGATTTTTATGCCCTGCTGTTTCTCCTGTAGTCACTCGGTGATATTCCCATATTTTTCTTAAACGTATAAGAAAAATAATGGATACTATCAAAGCCGCAGTTTTCCGCAATTGTATTGATGCTCTGTTCAGTAGTGGAAAGCAGCTGCTTTGCTTTTGAAAGCCGCTCCTGTAAAATATAATCACTAATTTTCATTCCAGTGTTTTGTTTAAAAAGCCGAGAAACATAGGTTTCGTTATAGCTCACAAGCGCTGCGATATTGGATAGATTTAGCTGTTCATGCAGGTTGGACTGTATGTATTTTTGTATTTTCTCTATTGTAGAGTTGTTGCGGGAATTGCCTTTGTTTTCAACAATACGGAAGACATTTTGTGAACACGACTGTAAATATTGAAAGGCCTGATTCCAGTCTGTAAAATTCTGAACATAGTAAAGCGGGTAAATAGCATTATGGGTTGACAGCTCTTCCTGCAATTGATAAGAGTCAATATAATTCAATAGGTCTAGGGCAATTGTCTGGTAAATCCGAACACAGTAAAGATTATGCATACTATGTCTGTTTAGGCAGATTTCCCATAATTGCTTGAGAATAGTGAAATAATCCTGTTGATTTCCATGAATAAGACAATAATTTAATTCACGTAACAACGACTCATTATTTGGTTCATGCTCTTTAGATAGGGTTTGTTCATTCATAGTATCATTATGATGGCACAATACCACAGTGGGGAACATGACTGAGAAATCCATTTTTTCTAAAACAGTCTGGAAATGATAAAAGATTTCGTGTACTTCCGGGCAGTTCACCGGACTGGTATAGAAAAGTAACACCACTTTTTTGCGAATTATTTTCTCGATGTCGGAAGCCAGGCTGTCAGTCATGTTTTTAAAAAGGAAATGGGATTAGATACTCCAAAATCAGCATTTTCACGACATTGAAAAAACCATAATCCATCTCCGTTATCAAGCTGCAGCAAAAAACAGCTAAACCGGTTAGAAGCATAAAATTCAGCTAAATGAAGATATTGCAGGCACTGATTATAATCCCATGTGCGGCAGTCTTTAAAGCTTCTGTGGCGTATATTCATATAGATCAGGTAGACAGGTGCATTAAGGTCTAATGGATTGTCAGATTCTAAAAAAGTGTTTTCCGAATGCAGTGTTTCCATCGGCATTCCGGATTGAAGTATCCGCAATGTATTTTGAATAAGCAAATGTGAAAGGTACTTGTTTCTTTTCAGTGTATCATCTAATATTGTCTGCTGTTTTTGTTCCTCTATAATATCACCGACAGCCTGGGAAAGGGTGTCAAGAATCACTGATTCAGGCTCCGTCTTTAACAGATAAGAAATATGAGGCAAATCAGTAGCTTTGTATATATAGTCAAAATTATCATATGCTGTCAGGAAAATAATCCGGCAGTTGGACCATGTCTTAGAAATTTTATCAGCTAATTCCAAACCAGTCAAACCAGGCATTTGAATATCCAGAAGAATGATGTCAATTTTAATATCTGCCAGAATCTTTAAAGCTTCCATGCCAGAGTAGGCTTTGTAAACTTCCAATACATTTCCGCAGTGTTCTTCCGCAAATGCAGCCATATAATTCACAATATGATGTTCATCATCCACAATTAATAAATTCATCTTATTATATTCCTTTCATCTGTTTCATCACTTCAAACCCATTATATTACTATGATTCGTGATCACTATGATCATACAATTAAAGGCCATCATTTATGGAAAGCGTGATCTCTACAGCCAGTCCACCAAGTTCTGAACGGAATACGGACATAGGTGTAGTCAAATGGGAAAAAAGTATTAATCTTTTTTGAATATTCAATATTCCGGTCATTTCTCCAGTGAACTGAGGGCTTCTTGAAGCTGTTAAACGTTCTGTCAATATATTTAATGTATCATCTTCAAGTCCGTTTCCATTGTCTTCGATCACTATTTTCAAAGTATCCTGGTCTGGATGAAAAGAGATCTGCACCAGACCGTGTTCCTCTGTATTTTTCAGACCATGTTTAAAAACATTTTCTAATACAGGTTGAAGGATCAGCTTTGGAACCGGCAAACTGGTATACTTTTCTGGAAGTTCTGCTGCTTCAATGTGGATACGGCCACTAAACCGGAGCTCTTGTATAAAAATGTAGTCTCTGGCGTGGGAGTATTCAGCGGATAATGGCACTAAATCATTGCTGTTTCTGGTAATATATTGGAAATATCTTGCCAATGCGTTGGCAATTTCTTCTGCCTGTTCCGAATCCCAACGAATCATTTTCTGCAGCATAAAGAAACTATTGTACAAAAAGTGTGGATTAATCTGTGCCTGTAATTGTTTCAGCTCTGCCTTTTGCAATAACATAGTCTGGGTATAGTTTTGTTCAATCAAAGTATTTAACTGGCTGACCATGTGATTGAATCCATTAAATACGTAATTAAAATCGGAACCGTTGGTCAATTCTGTCTGTACTGTAAAATCACCTTGCTCTACCTGTATAAAAGCCTTGGTTAACTGGGTAAAAGGCTTGTGTACCATTCGGTATATGCCAAACAAAAAAAGAATACAGGCTGACAGGATTGCAAAGCAGAAGATGATTATCATGATATAACTGGAGGATATCACGCTTGACAGGAACGAAGTGGGAAGGAGCCGCACATAATAAGCACCAGAATATGTCAAAAAATAGTAAAAGGCATAATATGTCTGATCATGAATGGTAGTTTTCTGGTAAAGAGGGTAGTCTGTCCCATGATCGTTTTGTGCGATCATTTGTTGTGCCAGTCTAACCGCTTCCGCTTTCATTTCAGGTTCCATATTAGATAAAGCGAAGTCATTTCCGGTGGAAAAATAATAGTAGTCATATTCATACGTGCAGTTATCAGCAATGGACTGTTGGAGAGTATCCAGGGATAAAGTCAGGATTATGTTGTAATCTATAGCGGAGGATAGTGGTTCCATGATCAGGGAAAGGGCATAATTATCACTGATGGGATCCATGTAATATTGCAAATGGGCTTTTGCAGAAGATAAATCGATGTATTGCTGGTTTTGCGATTGATCCAAAACAGTAAAGGACCCATATGCATATGCTGACGAATGGTACATCTCTGATGTGTTTGGAAAATGAATATGCACACTCTCTAACAGCGGATGAAAGTTTTTAATGGATGTAAGCTGGTTCCTCAAGGAATTTATAAACGAGAAATTTTCATAATTGCCCATATCTACAGTCTTTTCCTTAAAATGTATCCATTCATAATTTCCCATAAGCCGATAGTCCATGTGATACAACTGCTGTAAACTTTCATCCAATTGATGCATATAGGAAACATTGCTGTCATGGATGGCGGTCAGTGTCTGCTCCTCCAGTTGTTTATTTGCATGGTACAGGAATAGGAAACTGATACTACTTGCAGGAATGAATAAAGTTAATAATAAAATTGTGATTTTTTGTATGAGATGATAGCGTAGTTTTATTGTTATTCCCTCCCGACATATTTTATTTTGATTTGATAATTTGTATCAGGATCATGTTTTTATCTTATCATGAGAAATAAGAATTGTATAGCTATGTAGATTTGCAATATTTTTACTTTTTTAAGAAATCTTTTGATTATTAAAAAATGAAGTACAAATTTTAAAAAAATGTAAAGATAATACAAAGATAAAATTCCACACATTCTATAAAATCTATATTAACTTAAAAACAAAAGTTTTGTAAGGCATGTTAAGTAAAAAGGAGGAAGTTAAAATGATGGGAAAAACATGGAGGAAACGACTGACAGCTATAGGATTGGTAGCAATTATGGCATTCAGTATGGCAGGATGCGGAGGCAAAGAGGGAGGCAAAGCGGGAAACAGTGCATCACAGGCTGTTGCAATTCCGGAAGGCTTATGGGATCCCTATGAAGAAGTAGTGGTTCTGACTACTGTAGTGGAGGAAAACTCAGGGACAAATTTTCAGAATGGTGACACTTATGACGATAACACATGGTATCGGGCATATAAGGACAGATTCAACATTCAGGTCAAGAACCTGTGGGTAAGCAACGACTATGGAACAAAACTGAATCTTTCCATTGCCGACAAGGATATTCCCGATGTGTTCCATGTAGATGGTAAACAGCTGGAACAACTGCAGAAATCGGGGCTGATCATGGATCTGACAGAGCTGTTTGATACATATGCTTCAGACAACTTAAAGAGCTATATGGAGCAGGAGAAAGATACTTATGAGACAGGCTGCTATGATGGGAAGCTTTATGGTATACCGCAGCTTAGTTATGGTATCATTGACCAGTTCCAGTATGTATGGATCAGAAAGGACTGGAAGGATGAGCTGGGATTGGCAGACCCTCAGACGATGGATGACGTGATGGCCATTGCCAAGGCGTTTCAGGAGAATTACAGTGAGTGCGAGTATGCCCTGGCAGAATATCAGTCCCTGGATAGCCTGTTTCGGCTGGCGCTTGGTTTCGGTGCGCATTCAGGTATCTGGATCGAGAAGGAAGATGGTACGATCGAATACGGTTCCATCCAGCCTGAGATGAAAGAAGCGCTCGCAGCTTATGCACAGTGGTATGCGGATGGTATCGTGAATCCGGATTTTGCTACGACCAAGTATGAGAAGATGTGTGAGGATGTAATTAATGGCAGATGCGGTGTGGTTCCCTTTGCGCAGTGGTTTGGCTATAATCCGGGACCGAATATCGTAGATAATCTGGGAGCGGAAGCAATTTTTGAGCCATATGCCATTCCTTCTGCTAATGGTAAAGAGGTAAAGGGAAGCGTCAGTTTCGGCAATCGTGGTTATATCGTGATCAGCAGTAAATGCAAGAATCCGGAAGCAGCGATCAAACTCATCAATTTCTGGTGCTATATGATGGATGATGCGGCAGGAAAAGAAGATCCGGAATTTATCAGCTCTCTGTTTGACAATAATTATCCCAACATTCCATATGGATTATGTGTCATTAATCCGAATACGGACTATAATCAGTACATTCAGGTGACAGAAGCACTTGCACGGGGATTGGACGAGGATGTAACAGCATTAGGAACAAATGCGTCAAAATACAATAGCTGTGTAGCATGGGTGAGGGAGCATGATTCTTCAGGCGTAGGCGACTGGCTCCAGCAGGGAAATGATAAATCCGCCTATGGTATTGCAAAAGAGTATGTGGATAACGAGATCTATGTGAAAAATGCCGTTTGGGGTATGGATACACCCCTGATGCAGAGTTACGGTTCTACTTTATGGGATATTTTACTGCAAGGTTTCATCGAAATTGTTCAGGGAACAAAGGATATTGATTACTTTGATACGCTGGTACAGAACTGGAAGGATGCGGGCGGAGACCAGGTAACGGCTGAAGTAAATGAAATTTACGGAAAAAATTAATTTTTGGAAGGGGAAATGGATTATGCAGAAAAAGAAAAAATCCAGAACAAAATTGAAAAATCAGGGCATGTATCATTTGATGCTCCTGCCTGGTGTCATTGTGACTTTTATCTTTTGTTACATTCCATTGTATGGAGTCATTATCGCATTTCAGGATTATAATGTGGGGATGGGTTTTTCCTCCCCTTGGGTGGGATTTAAGAATTTCGAATTTCTGTTTAAACAGCCCGCTTTTATACAGACCATATGGAATACATTATACATAGCAGTGTTCAAGCTGCTTTTGGGAATTGCGGTTCCCGTCACTTTTGCGGTGCTGCTCAATGAAATGGTTTCTGACAAGTTAAAAAGGGTTTATCAGACGCTGATTTATATTCCCAATTTCCTGTCATGGATTATTATGGCTGGTGTCATGATTGAAATTTTGGGTACGGATGGTATGATCAATGGCTTTCTTGGGAAATTTGGAATTGACCCTGTTTCGTTTTTGGGAGATCCTAAGATATTTCCATGGACGATGATCATCAGTGACATCTGGAAGGGATTTGGATATGGTACGATTGTATATCTGGCAGCGCTTACGGGAATTGACCCGGGACTCTATGAATCCGCAACATTGGACGGTGCCACCAGATGGCAGAAAATACGCTTTATTACTGTTCCATTGTTGAAGCCTACAGTTGTTTTAATGTTGGTGCTGGCACCTGGAGGGGTGTTGAATGCAGGATTTGACCAGGTTTATAACTTGTATGCCCCGGTAGTATATTCTACGGGTGATATTATTGATACCTATGTATATCGTCTTGGTATCCAGCAGGCACAGTATTCTATCGGTGCTGCCGTAGGTTTGTTTAAGTCACTTGTGTCCTGTGTTTTGGTGATCGCTTCTTATATTATTGCGGATAAAGTTGCCGGATATAGGATTTTGTAAGGAGGAAATGGATTATGGAGAAGAAAAAAATTTGTCTCTTTGATATCGTATTGGCTGTTTTTCTTGGCCTTGTATGTCTGACTTGTGTCCTTCCATTTGTAAATCTTCTGGCAGTCTCTTTCAGTGGCAGCACGGCAGTGTCGGCAGGAAATGTAGGATTTTTACCCGTTGATTTTACGCTCGCCTCTTATAAATATTTATTGGAGGATGGCAGGTTCTTCCGCGCGATGCTCGTGTCCTTTGAGCGGGTTATTTTGGGTACATTACTGAATCTGACACTGGCAGTTCTGACAGCTTATCCGTTATCCAGACCAAAAGGGGAATTATATGGCAGGGGATTTTATGTGGTATTTTTTGTCACGACCATGCTGATAGGGGGTGGCATGATCCCTACATACCTGCTTGTGTCCAGCCTTGGGTTAAGAAATACCATCTGGTCGCTGGTCCTGCCGGGCGCACTTCCGGTATCGAATATGATCATTTTGATGAACTTTATCCGGGGACTTCCGGAAGAATTGGAGGAGGCAGCATCTATTGATGGTGCAAATCCTTTTCAGATATTGGTAAAGATTATCCTGCCTCTTTTAAAGCCATCGTTGGCTACTGTAGGTCTGTTCTGTATGGTAGGACATTGGAATGACTGGTTTAGCGGCATGATCTATATGAGCGATACCTCAAAATATCCGCTGCAGACCTATATGCAGTCTCTGTTAAAAAATTTTGAGACGCTGCTGATGGGTGACAGCACCCACGACATTAAGGCGCTGCTGTCCATGATGAATGCAAGAACAGGCCGTGCGGCGCAGATGTTTTTGGGCGCCCTGCCGATCATGCTGGTGTATCCGTTCCTTCAGAAATATTTTACCAAAGGATTGGTTTTGGGAAGTGTAAAGGGCTAAGAATCTCCTTGATAGTAGTTTACTAAAACGGATATATTATGTAATATATACATAGATATTCAAGATAGACTGGGTAGTAGTTTCTACAATAAAAGGAGTGCCGGTGATGAAAAAAATAAGTGTTTTATTCCTGAGTATTTTGATGGTATCCTTGGTTGCATGTAATGCGGGAAAATATGAGGAAGACAATATTATCCTGACTACTGTAGTGATGGAAAATGTAGGTACACAGTTTCAGAATGGTGATACCTATGATGACAATACATGGTATAGGGCATTTGAAGAGCGCTTTCACATTTCAGTAAGAAACTTGTGGGTTTCCAATGATTATACCACAAAGCTGGATATATCTATTACTGATGGCGAGCTTCCTGATGTTTTTCAGGTAAACGAGGTACAATTCAGCAGACTGCAGGAGATGGGGTTGATCATGGATCTGACAGATACTTTTGAGCAGTATGCTTCTGATACATTAAAAGGGTACATGGCATATGACAATTATACTTTTCAGACGGCATGGAAAGACGAACAGCTGTGGGGAATCCCACAGCTGAATTATGGAATCATTGACCAGTTTCAATATATATGGATCCGTAAGGATTGGAAGGAAAAGATACAGGCCAGTGATCCGGAAACAATGGATGATGTAGTGGCGATTGCACAGGAATTTGCGGAAGTCTTTGGCGGATATCCAATAACGGAAGACAGTTCACTGGAATGTATGAAACGGCTGGCTCCGGCGTGGGGAGCCAATCCAGGAATCTGGATCAGGCTTGCGGACGGAACCATAGGTTATGGTTCTGTACAGCCAGAAATGAAAGAAGTGCTGGAAGTATATGCAGAATGGTATGAGCAGGGGATCATTAATCTAGATTTTCCTATTTATGATTCGCGTAAGATGTTTCAGGATGTGGTGGAAGGAAAAACCGGAGTTTGTCCTATGGCACAATGGATGGGTTATGACCCAATGCCTGATGTTATTAGAAAACAGGGGGAAAATGCTTTTTTTGAACCTTATCCAATTCCCTCTGCCAATTCCAAAAATGTTTACCAGAATATCAGTTCCGGGAATAGGGGATATATTGTAATCAACAAAAATTGTGAGCACCCAGAGGCAGTCATGGAACTGATCAATTTTTATGTATATATGATGGATGAGGCAGCGGAAACAGAATCGCCGGAGTTTATCAGTTCCCTGTTTGACCATTCTTATACAAATATCCCTTATGCATTTACTGTAATTAATCCTCAGACGGACTATAATCAGTTTCAGAGAGTGAAAACTGCACTTGCAGAAGGCGGGAATGCGGATGTTACAGAATTGGGCAAGGATGCTGTAAAATATTATAGCTGCATTAGATGGAAGACGGAGAAGAATCCTGATAATATTGGGGACTGGCTTCAACAGGGAAATGAAAAGTCAGCTTATGGCATTGCGGTGGAGTTATTAGAGCAGGAAGCTTATGTTCGTAATGAGGTATGGGGAATCAGTACCCCTACAAATTTAGAACGAGGGGATCTGCTGGAAAGTATCTTAAATGAAGGTTTCACAAAAATCATTCTTGGAGAAGAAGATTTAAATTATTTTGATGTTTTAGTACAACAGTGGAAAGATGCAGGTGGGGATCAGGCCACTATAGAAGTAAATGAGATGTATGGAGGAAAATAATCATGTCTATCATAGTAGATGAGAAAGAGAAGATATTTACTTTACACACAAAAAATACAACATATCAGATGAAAGCAGATGTCCAGGGTACCTTTCTCCATGTTTATTACGGGGAAAGGTCAGATGACAGCGATAAATCCTATGTAGTGTACATCAGGGACAGAGGATTTTCGGGTAATCCTTATGAGCTGGGAAAAGAAAACAGGGCATATTCTTTGGATATCCTTCCACAAGAGTACAGCTGTTTTGGGACAGGCGATTTCCGTATCAGTGCATTAAAAATACAGAATGAAGATGGGAGCCTGGCATCAGTTCTTTGTTACAGGGGTTATAACATTCATAAGGGGAAGTATTCCATACCGAATCTGCCAGCTGTTTATGCGGAGGACGGGACTGCGGACACGTTGGAAATCATTCTGGAAGATTCGTATTCAAAGGTGGAAGTGCATCTGTTGTACGGTGTCCTGGAAGAGAATGATATCATTACCCGTGCAGTAAAGATTATGAATCAGGGGGACAAAAATATTGTATTACAGAAGGCCGCCAGTATGAATCTGGACTGGATCAATGGCGAATATGACTGGATAACATTTTATGGTGGACACGTTAAGGAAAGGACCGTGCAGAGAAGTGAGCTTGACCACGGCATACATTCTATAGGAAGCGTGCGCGGCACTTCAAGCCATCATTACAATCCATTTGTACTTGTCAGTGAGAAAAATACAGATGAGGAGAAGGGCGGATGCTATGCATTTTCATTTCTTTATAGCGGGGAATTTCAGATGGAGGCTGAAAAAGACCAGGTAGATCAGACCAGACTGATCTGTGGCATCCATCCGGATAATTTTGCGTGGAATCTACGGCCAGGTGAAGCATTTGACACACCGGAGGTCATGATGACTTACAGCGCACACGGATTTGGTGCGGTCAGCAGAAACCTGCATAAGACCATACGGAAGAATATCTGTCGTGGAGAGTGGAAGGAGAATCGGCGCCCGGTTTTGATCAATAACTGGGAAGCGACGTATTTCAATTTTACAGGGGAAAAATTAGTTGCAATTGCAAAGGATGCTGTAGATTTAGGGGTAGAACTTTTTGTGCTTGACGATGGTTGGTTTGGAAAGCGTGATGATGACAATTCAGGTCTTGGCGACTGGTTCCCCAATGAGAAGAAACTGGGATGTACGCTAAAAGAACTGGCTGAGAGGATTGTGGAATGTGGCTTGCAGTTTGGTCTCTGGTTCGAGCCGGAGTGCATTTCAGAAGACAGCGATCTGTACCGTGAACATCCTGATTGGGCTGTGGCGATACCGGGGAGAAAGCCGATACTTAGCAGAAACCAGTTGATTCTTGATTTTTCGCGGGAAGATGTACAGGACCATATCATAGACCGCATGTCAGCTATTTTTGCAGATACACCGATTACTTATGTGAAATGGGATTTTAACAGAAGCGTGTGTGACAAATACAGCAAGGCACTTGATGCACAGGGGCAGGGGGAATTTGCCCACCGGTATGTGCTTGGACTTTATCGTGTACTAGAGATATTGACTACAAAGTTTCCTCATATTCTGTTTGAGGGCTGCAGTGGCGGAGGCGGACGGTTTGATACAGGCATGCTGTATTACACGCCGCAGATTTGGTGCAGTGACAATACTGATGCGATAGCCAGACTCGGGATACAGTATGGTACTTCTTTCTGTTACCCTGTGTCCACTATGGGGGCACATGTTTCTGCAGTGCCCAATCATCAAACCTGCCGTATCACACCTTTTTCAACAAGAGGTTGTGTGGCAATGGCGGGAACTTTTGGCTATGAGCTGGATGTCACAAAGCTGACTAAAGAAGAAAAAGAGCAAGTTCGGCGACAGATTGAAACCTTCAAGGAATATTATGATCTGATTCAGTATGGTGAGTATTACCGGCTGCTGTCCCCTTCTGATGAGCAGTGTACTGCATGGGAAATGGCAGATCCAGAGGGACGGGAGGCTTTGGTAAGCGTGGTATATCATCATGTGATGGCAAATGCTGCGCCCGTTATCGTGAAGGTATATGGCCTGAAGGCAAATGCAAATTATCAGATACACCTAAATACGGATGGCATGGAATCACTGCCAGATCAGGCAAGAGAATGGTTTATGAAGAATCTGCCCTATGGATATAAGGAAGGGGAAAAGATTACCGGTTTGGCGTTGCAGCAATGTGGTCTGGTAATTCCAGATGTGACACAGGGATTTCAGGCATGGCAGATACATATTGTTGAAACTTCCTCATAGGAGAATATGGAATGGAATGCAATGATACATAATACAAAATAATTTTGTCAAATTAGGAGGAATCTTGTTTACGGTAAAAATATTAATAAATTCGATTGACCGCGCAAAGAAGTTTACAAGCATTGTATCAAAGTTAGATGCAGACATGGATATAATTTGTGGTCGATATGTCATTAATGCGAAGTCCATTGTGGGAATTTTTACGATTAACTTATCACAACCCGTTGAACTCCGTATCCACAAGGATAGGGAAGATGCAGAAAAAGTTGTCGAGAAGCTGAGAGACTATTTAGTATAATATTTATGTGTAATTAGTCGTATAAAAGTGAATGTTTTTTGCAATGCCCCACATAAACGTGCTATATATTGGACTCTGCACGATTTACTGTTAAAAGGGAAACAAATAATTTTGAAATATTGTTCAGAAGTGGTTAGGAGGATCATTTATGGCAGAAACATATATTACGGAGGAACAGCGGGTAAGATGCCAAAAAGTAGCAGATGCTTTCAATGAACTGTATGAGCAGACGGATGTGATGGTAGCAGATGCCGGAAGGTTCGGTTTTGTCCGTCTACAATGGTTCAATGAGGGTGAAAACTTTGATTCTGCTGCGATATATTCAGACAGTTCGAAGCTATTTGAAGAACTTTGGCAGAAATGGTATGAACATGAAGTTTTAACGCCTGTATTGGGAACGCCGTTTGAAGCACTGGAGTACGATGAAATATTTCGAACATTTTCTAAAGACAGACAGGAGGAAATACTAAAGAAAAAGGATTACTTTCGTGCATTGTGTAGGTAACATTTTTATGTATCTGTTTTCAATTGTTGAAGAAATGCACTGGAGGCTCTTGAAAGAACCTGATACTTTTTCCAAACAATACAAAGTTCTGCTTCTAATGCGGGGGAAAGCGGTTTAAAACATAAATTGCTGTCCCCTGTCGTGTTGATCAGTCTGTCCAAGGCGATCACATATCCAAAGCCCCTTTTGACAAATTGTGCGGCGTTATAGATCAGATCATATGTTGCAACAATATTGAGCCTGGAAATATCCGTCTTTAACCAGTGGAACATTTCCGTATTGTTTGAGGTCTGATGGGATACGATTAAAGGCTTATCCCATAAATCCTCTGCGCAGACCGTTTCCTTTCCTGCTAACGGACTGTCTTTGCGCATCAGGACACCCCATACATCTTTTTGGGGAAGTTTGAGGTGATCATACTTGCTGATGTCCGCGGCTCCAACCAATAACCCGAAATCAATTAGCCCTTTATCCAGTTTTTCCATGACACGTTCTGCATCGCCGCTATAAATGTGATAATGAATGAGAGGGTGCTTTTTCTGCAGATCACAAGCTGCCTGTGCTAAATAGGAAATACTTTCCGTTTCTCCGCAGCCGATATAAATATCGCCGCTTATGTTCTCATTGGAAGATGCCAGTTCTGCCTTTGTCTTTTCCATTAAATCAACTAATTCTTCCGCACGTTTCCGGAGCAGCATTCCGTCCTCGGTCAGGGTGACTTTTTTGCTTCCGCGAATGAGAAGCTGTTTTCCTAATTCTTCTTCCAAATCCTTTAACTGTCTAGAAAGCGGCGGCTGCGTCATGCGCAGGGCTTCCGCTGCCTTTGTTATGCTTTCTTCCCTTACAACTGCAAGGAAATACTGTAATACCCGAATGTCCAAGTGTAAAACCTCCCTGATAATGTCGTTATCTTTACAATAACAAAAAGAACCATACTTTTCAAGTATGGAACGCCATTCTATATATGTATTTGATATTATGTTTATGGTGAATTACAATAGAACTTAGATAATAGAAAATGTGAAACAGTTTCTATCATAGGTCAGGAGGAAATGGTATGAATATTTTAGTTCTGAATGGAAGTCCGCGTCCAAGGGGAAATACAAGACAGATGGCTGACGCCTTTCGGGAGGGCGCTGTATCTGTAGGACATAATGTAGAAGTAGCAGATATCTGCAAAATGAAGATTGGAGGATGCATGGCTTGCGAATACTGCCATACAAAGAGAATGGGTGTCTGCATACAGAAAGATGATATGCAAGAGGTTTATAAGCTGCTTGAAAATACAAAAATGTTAGTGATTGCGTCCCCTATTTACTATCATGGCATATCGGGGCAGTTGAAATGTGTAATTGACCGCTTTTATTCTGCCGCGTATCCTGTCGGACCGTCCTGTTTGAAAAAGACTGCAACGATTTTAAGTTCCGGTGATCCGGATATGTATGAGGGGGCTTTATTTTCTTTTAAAGGAGATTTTCTAGGCTATCTTGGACTGGAAAATATGGGTGTGTTCACGGCATATGGCAGCGAAAACGGTTCAAGGGAAAAGCTGGATGAGTTAAGGGATTTCGGACGGTCGCTGAAATAAGAAAAAACACGGAAGGGGATGTTTGTTTTGGCTTTAGAAGATATATTGGAAGCGTTCCAGGGCGAAGAAGGAAACGCTGCGCAGAATCCAGAGTGGAGGGAATTTTTTGATGCCGTTTGTCAGAAGGCAATCCGGATTGGCATGGAACTGAATAATCAGTACCATACCCCGGAGGAACTCCGGGAGATTATGGGGCGGCTGACGGGGAAAAAGATTGATGATACCTTCCGGCTGTTCCCTCCGTTCTATACAGACTTTGGTAAAAATATCACAATTGGGAAAGATGTCTTTATCAATTCAGGATGCCATTTTCAGGATCAGGGCGGAATTGAAATCGGGGACGGAACCCTGATTGGCCATAATGTTGTATTGGCGACAATCAACCATGACCTGAATCCGGTGAAAAACAGAAAAAATCATTATGCACCGATAAAGATTGGCGCTCATGTTTGGATTGGCTCTAACGCAACGATATTGCCAGGAGTAACGATTGGCGACTGGGCGGTGGTTGCGGCGGGAGCCGTGATTACGCGGGATGTTCCTGCCATGACAGTAGTTGGAGGCGTTCCTGCAAAAGTGTTAAAGGTCATTCGGGAAGAAAAGGAGGAGCGCCATGAAACGGTTGATTAATTTTATGCTGGTCGTTCTGCTTATAGCTGTGTTATCAGCCTGCGGGAAACGGGCAAGGACAGAATCCGCTGTAGATAAGGATGCCGGACAGTATGGGCAGACAGAGAGTGGCGGAACAACAGGGGTGGCAGAACAGTCAGCAGATTTAGAAACCATACAAACCGGGATACAGATGGGATATGATTTGGGTGGAGGGGAAGAACAGCAGCTACAAATACAGGAAGGCGGTAATACAGTGGCAGGGGATATTTCTTTTAACTTTGAAACAAAGACGGTTTTATTGAACAGTGGGTATGAAATGCCCATATATGGGATTGGCACATACAGCCTGACCGGGGATACCTGTGTGAAGTCCGTCGCATCGGCATTGAACTGCGGAGTCCGTCTGATTGATACTGCCTATATGTATCGTAATGAGGAAAGCGTAGGGGAAGCTGTCAGGAATTCCGGCATACCGAGGGAAGAAATCTTTGTGATCACAAAGCTGTACCCGAATCAGTTTTCTGATCCGGAAGCTGCGATTGAGGAGGCACTTTCTAAATTAGATATAGAATACATTGATATGATGCTGCTCCACCACCCAGGAGCAGGCGATGTGGAAGCTTACCTCGCAATGGAAAAAGCGGTCGCAGATGGTAAGATCCGTTCACTAGGTCTATCAAATTGGTATGTGGAAGAACTGGAGGAATTTTTACCTCAGATAAACATTATGCCTGCCCTTGTCCAGAACGAAATACACCCGTATTATCAGGAAAATGATGTAATCCCATACATTCATAGCCTTGGGATCGTGGTGCAGGGCTGGTATCCTCTTGGCGGCAGGGGATATACGGCAGAACTGCTTGGGAATGAAGTGATTTTGGAGATTGCCAAAGTGCATGGGAAATCATCGGCACAGGTTATCCTCCGGTGGAATCTGCAAAAAGGTGTCGTAGTGATTCCCGGCTCCAGCAATCCCGATCATATTCAGGAAAACACGGAATTGTTTGATTTTGAGTTGTCGGAGGAGGAGATGGAGCGTATCAATGCCCTTGACCGTGGCGAGAAACATGACTGGTATTAAAAAGGTTTGTAGCTGGTCCCCCTTAGGAACTGTTCAGAAATAACATGTGTAACTTGCGTAGGATATTTCTTCGAGGGTGCAGGCCAAAAAACGTAGGCGTAGCGGGCTACGGCGAGGCTTTTTGACCTGCACCCTCGAAGAAATAGACAAGTCAAGGTGTGCAAGTTATTTTTGAACAGTTCCTTACTGGGTAATGGCACATGGACAAATGCCGGGAGATGTCCAGAAAGATGAGGGAGGTCCTGATACAATGGGAAATCCTGGTCGGAATATGGCATACCTGTTGAAGGTACTGGAAGAAAGGTGGAATAGCTAATGAGAAGAACAGTCAGTTTATTGCTTTCTTATGTTATAGTTTTTGTTTTGACGGCCTGCGGTCAATTTACTGAATCTGAAAAGCAGGAGGAAATACAGCCTGCTGTACAGAAAACAGATAAACAGTCTGGAACACTTCAGAATGGGACAGAGAAGGAAAAATATGAAACAGAAGAACAGTCCGATACAGAAACGAAAATGGAAACGGAGCTGTCTGAATCCGTTTTGACAGAGGAACGGGAAGCAGACGTGAGTACAAAAATATTGGTTGTATATTTTTCGTGTACAGGAACTACGGAACTTGTAGCGGAGTATATTACAGAGATTTTAGGAGCTGATATTTACGGGATTGTACCTGAAAATCCATATACAGAGGCAGACTTGTCATACTATACGAACAGTCGGGCTGATCAGGAACAAAATGATCCTGATATGCGTCCTGTAATTTCAGGTGATGTGGAGAATATGGAAGAATATGATACCATAATTCTCGGTTATCCGATTTGGCACGGTCAGGCTCCCCGTATTATTAGCACATTTTTAGAAAGTTATGACTTCTCTGGGAAGATAATCATACCGTTCTGCACTTCTCATAGCAGCGGGATTGGTTCCAGTGCAAGCGATCTCCATGTCCTTTGTTCTGAATCAGCAGTGTGGGCAGACGGAAAAAGATTTGAAGGCGGAGCTTCAAAAGAGAGTATTGTAGAATGGATTACAAAATTGGAGTTGAATGAAGCAAGATGATTGCGATTTTTTATTATAATAATATGCCATCTCCACCGGGTTTGGAGGCATAGAGCGGCAAATATCATTCATTGGAATAACGGTTCCGTTTTCCATAATGACCTGATGCCAGTGTTCCTCTATTTTTCCTATAGCTTCTGTTATGGTAAGATAGGAACCGCCTTCTTTTTTCCTGTCAGGAACAAAATAAGTAATGTTTACCTGCGGCTTTTGCATCAGATGTTCCCTGATCAGCGGTAAATGTTCATCCAGTTCTTCCTTTCTGATCTCGTCCAGTTCCATTTTATTGTTCGTCTGCCGCGCTGTTTCCCGGACAGCCGCATCATGTCCGGTCAGTGCGGCAAAAGGCAAGAACTGAGCAGCTCTGTCCAATGCAGGCATTTTTGGATGCTTTGTGGATTCATGGTGTGGCAGATTGATAATATCATCATATTTTCCCATTATGCCCTGTGCCCTCCAATCTGGTTGTTCCTTTCCTTACCTGTTGCGCCTTCCTCCAAATTTATGCCTTTTAAGATGGCATTTTTCCCGAATTTCTTCTTTACGGATAAAACGGCTTCCTGCAGGGCCCGTTCTTTTTTCATCTTTGCCTCTTCTTCCTGTTTCTGCTTTTCCAATGCCTCATAATCGGTAAACAGATTTAATTGGACAAAATCATCCTGCTTGTCTGCATGGACAGCAGCTTCATCAATCAGATGATTTGCAGCCACGGTAATCCGCCGTACCAGCAGGTTTTTATCAACAATGCGGTCATAGAGCGCCATGACTGCATCCATGATCAGTTTTGTTGAGGAAGATGGCACATTCAGATTCGTAGTTCCATGTGCATGTTTTGGGACTTTTCGTCCGTAACGGTCTGTGGTGACTTCACCTTTATATTTACCAGCGGTTTCCAGATTGGTCAGGTTTTCAATGTCATATCCGATAGTGAGCATCAGCTGGTCAGTGACCAGCTGTTTTTCTACCAGAACAAGCACGAGCAGGTCTGTCATTTCCTTTACAACGAGTTTGGCTTTTGTGGGATCATAAGGGCATTGGAGAACCTGACCGGAACACAGGCTGTTTGTTTCTGGTTTGTACTGTTTGATAAGGTCAATAGTTGTGGGTTCCCATCCCCATGCGTGGTCTATCAGCAGTTCCGCATTGATGCCAAACAGCTTGTAAAGCAGATCTTCATTATAATAATTCCGGTCATTTCCGATGGAACATCTTGCAACATCACCCATCGTAAACATTCCATGTTCCGCAAGTTTTTTGGCATATCCGCGCCCGACCCTCCAAAAGTCAGTGATTGGCTGGTGATCCCATAAAAGCTCCCTGTATTTCATTTCATCCAGCTGGGCAATGCGCACTCCGTTTTTGTCCGGTTCGACATGTTTTGCCACAATATCCATCGCGATCTTGCATAAATACAGGTTTGTCCCTATGCCAGCAGTAGCGGTGATGCCTGTCTGGGAAAGGATATCCAGTATGATCTTCGCGGCAAGTTCCCTTGCAGAGAGGGAATAGGTTTTCAGGTATGCGGTCACATCCATAAATACCTCATCAATGGAATATACATGGATATCTTCTGGAGCAATGTATTTGAGATAGATCTCGTAGATTTTTGTGCTGTATTCCATGTAGTACGCCATGCGGGGTGGGGCGATGATATAGGACAGTGAAAATTCGGGATGTTCTTGCAATTCTCTGGCAAGGTAGGATTCACCGAGAAATTTGTGGTCTGGGGCTTTGCATTTCCGCAGGGCATTTACTTCCCTGACTTTCTGCACAACTTCAAACAGCCTTGCTCGTCCTGAAATGCCGAATGACTTTAAGGATGGGGAGACCGCAAGGCAGATGGTCTTTTCTGTCCTTGATGCATCCGCAACAACAAGATTTGTGTCCATGGGATCAAGCTGCCTTTCGACGCACTCAACGGAAGCGTAAAAGGATTTCAGATCAATTGCGATATAGATATGATTGTTTTCCATTTTTTATGCCTCCCTTGCCAATTACCCTGTCTCTTTTTTTAATTACTTAAAATATAAAATTAATATAGAACAAATGTTCGCAAAATTCAATATGCTAATAAATTAAGTTGGATTCCAAATGTTGTAAAGTAGTGTATTACTTCGATGGTTATAAATCGCAATATTTTGTCAAAAGAATCTTAATATATACAGTGATTGGATAAAGTTATGATTGTGACTTTTAGTGGCCAAAGTGATATAACTAATAAGTGTATAATACAATTATTGCATAAACTATTCTTTAAATTAGCCTTTTGCGAATAGTCTACATTGCTCTACTATAACATAAAACTATACGTAAAATTTAATGCAATTTTCTAGATTTGAATGCAACACTTTTTAAGGCTGTTGTATTTAAACTTAGACAGATATGTAATACAACAAACTTATACAAGATTGGATTGAGCCCAGCTGAGAAAGGCGGGATTTCCCTAATTATGTCTTAGCCCCTGTCTGAATTCTTCCATAAATTATTCCATTATACCGATTCTGAAGTAATTAATCCTTCCTGTATAATTTTATTCACTCGCTTCACCGTAACTGCCAGCGGTCTTGCTATTGCTTTGCCTTGCTTTAAGTATTTGCTGAGCTTCGCTTTCAATTACTAACACCAATTTATGGTTTGCTACACATGGCGGTAATTACCAGTAGCTGAACTTATACCAGCAAGATTAATGCCATGTTAGACATACAACAAAAATGGCATGTACCACAGCTCCTCAATGGGTGAAATACCCGTCTATGTAGTCATCTATGGAAACAAAAAAGAGCAGATACCAACAACCGGATTTTTTCGGCAACGATACTCACTCTATGAATTTCTGCATGGTTCAATTATTGGGCGTCCTACCCTCCTTGTACTACGCCTTCAATATAACATCTATTTTGGTCAACAACAGATGTTATATTGAAGGCTCTTTCTCTTTGATTACATAAATCGCTATGATTCGCGTCCCAGTTTTGTTTAAACTAATAACAATCCTGCTACCTTGCGCATTCTGAATTTCTTTAGCCGGAAAAGAATCATATGCATCTTTTGATAAATAATATACAGGCGTGTATGGATCAACGGTTCCTAAGTGTTTACCCTCTGTATTTTGAACGATAATCAAAAGCTGATCTTCATATCGAAGAATGGCATTTTCATAAACACCGTCCTCTGGTCCACCAGGAGTGCCTTTATAGCGAAGCTCAGCAGGGCAAACCTGATAAATGCTACTGTCTTTCCAGTAATAGAAACCTGTCTGCAACTTTGAATCGGGGTAATCCACTTCTACAACCTTTCCATTTTCGATAGCTTTGTAGGTCATAGTTCCATCTAAGTATTGATGGTCGCCGGTTAGAAATGTATACCTATTTAGAGGTGGTATAGCGTTCCAGTTCAAAGTCTGATCCATATCCCAGACTGACTCTTTCTTAGGTGGTGCATATGCCACGCCGATATTACCACTATAATTCCCTGTGTTTTCTTGCTTGAAATCTGAATCAGCCTCGTCTGACCTATCAATAATGAAACCTGTGACAAATGCAGCAATATCTAATAAAAGCGCAATGAAAAGTGAAAAAATTGCAATTTCACGATAGGGACTGTATAAGTACACCAATCCCTGTTGCGCTGGATTGTGCTCCGTGAGGTAATTACGTGTTGCATTGTCTAGTCGACGTGTTGACGCAGCACGGTCAAAAGATTCCAGTGTCGCATTATTACCTGTCAAGGTGTATATCGGCAAACCACTGATTTTTGATTTCAAGTCATTGAACTGTTTCCTCCAAGATGCTTTCCAGTTAGAATTGTTCTCATTCACTGAAAGAATCATTCCGTTAGACAACTCATCAGTCAATCCTTGAATCTCAGAATCAAGTTCTTTTATGGAACGGTAGTTTTCAACAAACCGCACAAACTGATTCATGTTCGCCAAGAATGTTTGATAGTTGTTGTTCCCAGTTTCATCTACCTCCAAATCAACAGCACTTTGTAAACGGTCAAAAATCTCCGTTGCTAACGCCATCATCCTATCAGAATCAGGATTGCTTCCAAACAATTCCCGCTGAATTTCTCGAAGATTTGCCCCCACAAAGTAACTGGATACACCTTCTTCGGACATCCCTAAAACGCTAGCATAATAAACTGTACGCTGAAGAGCATTTTGATAATCCTGCCGTTGTTTTACAAGTTCACTCTGTCGTGTAATGCTTGCGTCATATGCTCTCGCTGCAGTGTTCACGGCATTTTGATAGGGTGTTAAATCTGTACCTGCTGGGGCATTATTCATTCTATTCTGTGCACTTATCAAGGAATTTTCTGCCCGCGTAACGCTCGCATCTGCATCAGCAATTTGTGTATCCAATGATGAGATAGCGTTTTGTAAAGCAGTCTGCATGGATTCAATGATTTCTGCTGATTGCTGTCGCGCATCTTGTGCAGTGTTCTCTGCCGTAGCCTGTTCCATGGCATCAATAATCGACAACATAATATCTTTGGCGGCAAAATCGTTCTGGGCATAGATACTTCTTTCAATAACCCAATCTAGGTTCCCCGCAATGTCCACCTTATCGGAATCCATCTCTGTTGCTTGGGCATATAATGCTACAATTTGGTCTGTCAATGATTGCTCCATTTCCTCACCATACTGCTCAAGATATGCATCTGCGGCAAAAAGTTCACTCCGATAGGCATCTTGCGCCAAAAGTCTACTCTCGGTATCCCAAGATTGGTCATAAGCCTGCTTAGCAATATAAAGGTAACTGAACCAAGATGAACAAAACAGGACAACAAAAGTGAGAATCAATAATACTACCTTGTGGTAATTCGCTTGACATCTGTCCCAGAATTTAAAAAACGAAAAATTTAATCCTAAGAGCAGTCCCTGTATTCCAAGGGAAGCTGCATAAGCCTGCCAGTTATCAGGGAAAGTGTACTCTTTCATTCCCTGAGCTGTAGCCCAGAAGGAGACGGCAGCTAACAGAAACGTGCAAATACGAAGCAAGGTTAAAACACCGCTGTTATGTTGTTGATTGCTTTTCATTTCTTGTAATACCTCCTCCAAATATGTTTTTTTGAGAAACATGGTGGTGTAAAAATATCATCGCCATCGTAGCTATTATCTCTTAACTCCTTGTCGAACATTTCGTTGAACTTCTCTTGTACTTTGATTGCAAAAGAAAGTTCCTTTTGGGGAAATACTATAGTGAATAGTGATGATAAGACTTTTTCAATTTGGAAATTGATAATGACTCCTAAAAGCAAGCCAGTTAAGAACTCTAATGTCGCCACAAAAATTAGGCGAACAAGTTGTTTTAATAGCGAATTTTTCTGCCCAATTTGCTCTACAACAAGCCGCACAATTTCAACAGACACAAAGATAACCAAGATAAACAAAATAACTGTAAATAAAGTAGTCCACTTATCTGTAAGATCAATGAAGGGAGATTTACTAGTTCCTAATGCGAACATAAAAGCAGTAAATACAGTCAAGACAGCAATTGCGGTATCATATTCCTCAAGTAAATTTTTGCTTTCTGAACTATTTTCTTCTCTCTCCTCTTTTCGACTATTTGTAAGGATTTTATAAATATATCGGCAAAAAAATATAAGTAACCAGATTGCAACGATAAGGAATATATAAAAAATTGTATAGTTTGCAAATGCCTGGAAAAATCCTTTATCATCATCCAGCGGGATAATATTGATTAAAGATGCCAACGCGCCTACAGCGTCAAACCAACTAAATGCAACAGATTGGAGGGTTCCAGAACATGGGATAACCATAAATAAGAGTGCCATCATAATGGATGCCACAAATGCACTCAAGAACTTTGTATACTCTAAAACCGAGGTTTTCGTGCTTTCCCAATGTTTCTCCCTATCTTTATGACGTTCCATCCATTGTTCGTGTTTTTGATCTCGGACTATACTATCTTTATCTGCCTGATCCTTTTGTTTGCTAATTTTTGCAGTAGCCTTCTCTTTTAACAACTCCTGCATATATTCCTTCCTTGAAATTCTCAACTTTCGCCGAGCTTCCATCTGTTCTTTTCTGTAATCCTGCCGCCACTTACGAATCTCTTCCCATTGCTCCTGATTCCAGCGAAGGATACGGATAAGAATTACTAACAAAGCAATTACACACGTAACTAACAGCCCAATCCACAGCCACCCCCAGAGGGACAACTGCCGCAAAATAAATGTTTCGTTTTGGATATTATTAAGAACATTGAGTGCTGAGGCAATTCCGCTGATGGCACTAGAACCAACAAAACCGCACACCTTCCATGTGTTGATCCTCTCCGTAAATGCTTGCGCCAACTCTAAAGCAATGAGTGCAGTACATAAAATATTAACATTAACAAGCTGAAACAACGACCATATTCCCAAAGAGTAAATGGTGGAAAAAATTACGGTTAAAAGGCATGGGAGTGTCAAAGATACGATACGCAATTTTGTCTCATTTTTCATTAATTCTACTCTCCTTTCTGCCGCAAAAGCAATTTTGCGGTAAAATGAAATTTTTGAAAATCACCCCACTTTCACTAAACGATTTCTGTATCCGTAATTTCTTTTTCGTTCTTGATAAATTTTCTCACCAGCACAAATGACTCAAGAGATAAAATAGATAAACTTGAGCTGCCATCTTTTTAATTTTGGGTGCAAAAAACGCTTAAGGTATAATAACCAAAGCGGTACTTCATTACCGCCTACTGATATGAATATGACAACATATCATGAGGTATCTATGCGGATATGGATGCTACGTTTTATCGCCAGATATGAATATGACAACATATCATGAGGTATATGACAATGCCTATTATTCAAGAAATTGGCAGACTACCTCCCTCAATACCTTGTATTTATGTCTAAAATGTAGCATCCCTTCAATCTTTTATTGTTTTAGAAATCTATCCCTTGCCTACTAGTGCAAGAGTGTTATTATCACCGCTCTCCGTCCCGATACTTAGGCCGTTTACCTCTATCGCCTAGAGTTTCCTTAGTTGTCACATTTCCTTGTCTGATGTCCCATATGCTTGCAAAAATGATCATGATATGGCTCTTGATAAGGTAATCCTTCACCGTGAGTGTCCTCATCTAAAAGACTTTGCCGAAATCAAGAGCTGCAAGACGCATCTCTTGGACGGGGACAACCCTTTTCGCCATGAGCTATGAGATTCTGAAAATGATTATCAGGTACTTATCCTAGCCTAGACAAGCCAGAACCAAAATTTCATTTTTAAGTATCTAATACACCACTTTACAACTTTTTTATATTTTTGTTCAGACATCGATTCTGCTATCAGAATCCTTGAAAATACAGCTTTTTCTAATTTACAAGGTGCAAATTTTGTTATAGGATACTATATTTGACCTGCTAAAAAACTAAAATTTGAGCACAAAATATTATTTACCACTTTGGGAGTAAACCTCGAAACGCAGAAAAATCAGTAGAACAAATTAAAGCTACTTTATTCAAGATGTCTTGAAAAAGCAAATCGTTAAAATGTTGTAAACTGGTGTATCTAATATATGACAAAAGTATTTTGAAACTTTCTAGTAGATTTTGAAATGGCATGCCTCCGTGTAAAAATATGAATTCATTTTACCCCAAACCAGTAAGGATACTTCCTGATCAACTGGTACACTTTGCTACAGTATAGTATGATATCGCAAGTGAATTGAGTCAAAAGGAAAATGTCATTTTATGATGCCTTTATGTTTACAATTCGATAGATAACTCCTGATTATCTTTCATTCTTTTCCTATTGCCGTGTTTGGCTTTTAACAAAATCCATTCTTGGGTCCTATTGTTACTACTATTGTCATTTCATGTATGAATACTTTGTAATATTTTATCACTTTTTGTCTATACGAACAAGGGACAGAATTGACCAACGCTCTCTAATCCAACACAAATAAGGTGTATCATATCAGAAGTTTTCACTTCGTCACGATACACCTTTTTGTATGATAATCCATCTTTATTCCATTTATGCAAGACTAATCTTCTTCAAAGTCCACATAAATATCCCGGATATTCTTTTCTATATTTACTCCATGAATATAGCCGAAGTTTATTTTTCTCTCACGTATTACATTCATGAATTGATAATATTTCGAGTGGCTAATAGTATCAGTAAAGAAATAGACATAATCCGCTTTGTCAACAATCGAAACATCTGTCGATCCACTGGCCTTTGGATTGATAAATATCCAGTTCGGGAATTCTTTCTTCATCTTCGATAACCAATTGGAATGTCCGCCCACTATAACGATCCGGTAACCGGCAATCGACTCCTTCATACTTTCAATCGTCTTATCTGTTATGGGATTATCGCTTTCTGTCAAATTATACACATAATTTCTAAGCACTGCCAGCTCATGGTTCGATGCCTCCAGCTGTTTTCTGATATCTTTTAATTCCTCTTCAAGCCTTCTTTTCTCAGTTAGACTGGCACGCAGACTACTATTATCCGATTCAAGCTTGTGAACTTTACGGCGTAATTTATCCACTTCCTCAAAGAGCACAGACTCATCATGCCTGCATTCATTTGTTCCGGCAGGTTCTGCATATTCCTTTACCTGTCTTTCTGTCTTAACATTCCCTGGTCTGCCAGCCTTGACCTGCACATCCTCCGGATGAAACATCGGCGGAAATTCATCATAATAAAATGTCCCAGATTCTCCATAAGCCAATGTCCTGAGCGTTTCAGCCAGCCAAGACGAATTGCACGTCATTGCGCTTGCACAATGAAGGATCATTCCATAAAACGTAAGCTCCTCTGCAGAATATTCTCTATTACTTTTTGGGAAAGTCTTCTTCAATATGGAAAGCACAACGGCAAGACGGTCTTCTACCCCTCTGTCATTTTCATCACACCAATCTGCATATTCCGAACTGTACCCCAGCCATTGAAATACATTTCCGAGGAATTTCGACATCTTTGCATCAAGAGAATATAATTTCTTCTGATTGAAACGCTCATCTATTTCCTTCAGGCAATCTTTAAAGCTTTCACCCGCAGCCTCATCAAACGAAAATCTGCCGCTTAAACCAAGCTTATCGCTAAATTCATTTAAGATTGCGTACACAACATTACATTCTTCTCAGCTAAAGAGCAGAAAACGTATCTATATCACATTATATACCAAACTCAGCGCACAGATTCTCGAATCGCGCCTGTTCCTCCTCCTTTATCGCCTTTGACAGATCATTCATGCAATGAAGGATGACATCCGCATCCTTCAGAACCTCGTCCATTGGATCGTCCGTAACCAGCTTGTCACTGTGATGATATATAGCTGAGCAGATCAGCTCCGTCTCTACATCATCCGTCAATTTAAGCTTTCCCAATATCTCCCTCGCAAGGTCTGCACCTTTATGTGCATGATCGTCGTAAGAACCAGTCTTATAGGCATGAAAATCATGCAGCATCGCCGCCATTGAGGCGATTTCCGGATCAAGACCTCTTTTTTTGGCTATCATCGTAGCAGCAAGAGAAACTCCGTAAAGGTGTACGATTGCGGAATTCCTCTCATCCTCATCTTCCATTTTGTTAAGTTCACCGTCCACATATTTCCGCAGTTCTTTCAGTCTTCCCATCTCATATTTCCTTTCCATGATATTTCAGCTTACAGATTCCCTGAGTCATAGTTCCCATTGGACAGAATGTACACCAGCTCCTCGGCTTATATAAGACCATCACAATCAGACCGATCAGGGTGGATGTCAGCATCAGACTATAAAAACCAAAACTGAACTGTGCAATCCAGTCAGTAACCAGTCCCTCGGAATACGCCCAGCCCCAAGGCACTCTGAATGTCCAGAACAATTTGACTGCTTCTTTTAATGATGATGCACCGGCGCCCACAAGATATGTTTGAAACACCATATTCCCGAACATAGTAAGGAAAAAAATCAAAAAACCATATCGGAACCACTTTGATGACAGCCATTTAGGCGTCGGTTTATTTCTTGAACATTTCCATGCACTCCCAATCTTACGGAAAAGCTGTCCTCTTCCGCAATAACGATTGCAAAAACTTTTGTTTCCGGCAGCAACGGCAAAGATCAGCGGCACTAAAAAATCAATCATGCCAAGCCATGCAAACAGGATATTAAAAAAACCCAAGGCAAAATACAGTATTGGCCAAATCCACAGGAGGATGTAAAAAATCTTGTGTCTATAGATAAAAAATCTTTCTTGATATGAATCAGATATGTAAAAATTTGTTGTCGGAAATCAGTTCTTTTATGTTGTCGATTTTCTTTTCTAATAATAGTATTGCCATTTATTTGGGTATTATACATCTTTTTTGATTTTTTTGTATACCAAATAAGACATCAACTGTAATCCCGTTTTTGTGGGCTCTGCCCACACCCGGTCTCCGGAATAAGGCTGGGGTTTTCTGGCAATACTGTTGATGTCGATGGAATAAGGCAGGAACAACCTTTGCAGTTAGGCGGATCGTTCCTGCTTTTCTGTTTACAGATACTGGGTCAGCCGTTCTCCATAAAGAACAATCAGCTGGTTCAATACCTTGTCCCAGTTTCTGTAACGCTGCGTCCATTTTTTGATCACATTCCCGCTGGCCAGATAAAGCATCTTTTCTAAAGCGCTGTCACTTGGAAATACGCTTTTGGTCTTTGTAACCTTCCTATACTGGCGGTTTAACCCCTCTATGATGTTGGTCGTATACATAATACGCCGGATATCATCTGAAAACTGGAAAAAGGAACTGACATCTTCCCAGTTATTATCCCAGTTGCTGAGTGCATACGGGTATTTTTTACCCCATGTTTCCCTGACAGCCTCCAGTTCTGCAAGGGCGGCTGTTTCACTTGGGGCATTATATACAGCTTTAAAATCAGAAGAGAATTTCTTCAGGTCACTGTAATTTACATATTTGAAAGAGTTGCGCAGCATATGGATGACGCATCTTTGTATCTGGGCATTTGGATAGACCGCCCCTATAGCCTCCTTAAATCCGTTCAGCCCATCCACACAGAAGAACAGCACATCCTGTACACCGCGGTTTTTCAGGTCATTGAGCATACCCAGCCAGAATTTGCTGGTCTCGTTGGCTCCCACAGTGATGCTTAGGATATCCTTATACCCTTCTGCAGTAACGCCAAGGACGATATAAGCGGCACGGCTGAGGATACGTTCGTCCTCCCTGACTTTATAATGGATGCAGTCCATAAATACAAAAGGATAGACCGGGTTTAACGGGCGTGACTGCCATTCCCTGACCTCCGGCAGGATTCTGTCCGTAATCTTGCTGACCATTTCTGCGGACAGTTCCATCCCATAAAGGTCTTGTATCTGGTCATGGATATCCCTTGTACTCATTCCCCTTGCATAGAGGGACAGCACCTTTTCTTCGATTCCAGAAATATCCCTTTGATATTTGGGGATAAGCTTTGGTTCGAATTCCCCGTCACGGTCTCTGGGAACATCTATCTGAAATTCACCGTACTGGCTTTTGAGTGTTTTTTGGGAATGGCCATTACGCTTGTTAGATGTTTTTAGCTCACCCTTATGATTTTTTTCATAACCTAGGGAAGCGTCAAGTTCAGCTTCCATAAGTTCCTGAAGAATATCCTTGAAGCTGTCCTTGAGCAGGGCGTAAACATCAGCCACACTGCTTAAGTTGTTATTTGCAATAATCTGTCGAATCTGTTCCTTTGCTACTGGCATAAAAATCCTCCTTTTTGATAAGAATCGTCATATCTTTATTCTTACCAAAAAAGAGGAAATTTTTTCCAAAGACACAAACTATTTTACACTACCATCCACAGATAATCATACCATTTTCTACGCATGTTTACACTTCCCCACTCTCAGCTAATTTAATACATCCAACAGGACAGCTTTTACTGCACAATCCGCATCCAACACAATTATCCCTGTCAACAAATGCAAAACATCCATTTTTAATTGAAACAGCGCCTTTCCTGCAGGAGAAAGTACATTCACCGCATGCTACACACTGTTTTTCATCTACGACAGCATACTTCTTTGATTTCACAAGTATTACCTCCATAACAAATTACAACCTCTTTGGCGCTTCCAATATATCAGGCAATTATTAATAAGCCTTTCGAAGCCTTAAAAACTTTTAATGATTGCTCACTCATCATTTTTATACAAAGTAATTTTAAACAGTTTTGCCATCAGGGGAATGTATCCTTTCATATATCAATGCCTCCTTGTTCTCAATATTGTTGTTTTTTGGTTTTTCAAACCGTCGCAATCCTTGCCCTTCCTGTGATCTGGGGGTTGAATGGTGTTTGGGTCTCGGTGGTAGTTGCTGAATTTATGTCCCTTGTACTTGGTACGGTATTCTTGGTCGTGAAACGAGGAAAATACCACTATTGATTTATGCCTTATTCATAGAATGCCTTTCTGTGGCTGTGCATCGTTCCGGTGTTTTCTCTTCTCACTATGGCGTCATTTTTAAAAGTGGAAAGTCCAACAGGGATTCTATCTTACTTTTATTGTTTTTCCCTCTGTAATTCCATTTTCATTAAAAGTATCCACACGGACAAATATGCATTGATTTTTAACCAAAGCACGAATAACCTGTGTTGTTTTGCCAAATACCATATAGCTGTGATAAAGTTTATTTTCCGAATATCCCCACAAAATATTGGCGCCTGTACAATCATCGCATTCAAAGCTTACTTCCATGTCAACTGCCTCCATTGGCGCATCCGCCAGCAGTTTAGCTTTAACATTTTTTGATTGCTGCGGAAGTTTACCATCGCCATGTCCAAACACCCTGATTCCGCTGATACATGGATTTTGCTGATATGGCAGACTCATTTTAGATATACGTATATAACGGTATCTGTTACCATCTTCCCACACATGGAAATTATGAGACAAATCGCTGTTGTCCTTTCTTGTATCCCAGATAATTTCAAACTCACCGTTTTCTCCTGCGGCTTCAAGCACAAATGACGTTGTATGATGCTTACCGCTTATGGAACGATAGCTTTGTCCATTAAAACTGAACTCCATCCCGTCTTCAGGATGTTGTTTCCAATGGTCTGAAAAGTTAACCTGTATTGCCCTGATATCGCTCTCTTTCCCAAGGTCTATGCAAAGCTCTTCATCAAGGCTGTTGGTTTCCGCCTGCCAAAAAGTTTTAATATTTTCGTCTGTAACAGCCGGAGTATTCTCACCGGATGAAGCAGTCACCTTTTTTCCGTAGGATAATAACATAAAATCCGGCTTATCCCAAGGCTTTGCATCCACCGCGTAAGGCCAGTCGCCATACCGCTGGTCACAGAACAACTCGCCATCGCTGTCAAAACCTGCCTTCCATAAACCTACCCGTCTCTCAAAATTATGGTTGTTAGATATTCTTATAGTAGATGTATGCCACCAGTTCCCATTCTTGTCTTTAACTGTGGATCCGTGTCCGGCTCCGCAGACAAATCCACCCGGTTTATATGAATACGGATTGTTTTTCGCAAGCTCAAACGGTCCCAGCGGGGATGTTCCTATACCCACCCCATCTGCATATGTATTATATTCCGTTCCCGGAGTTGCAAACTGAAAATAGTATTTTCCATCATGCTTTGTCATCCAGGCACCTTCTACGTAGGGATAATTCCCAAACCATCCGCGAAGCTGTTTTTTTAAGTCATCATCAACTATTTGTTCCTTCGGTGCATTTGCAATCATTGCTTCAATCATTGCTTCAATTTCTTCCTCCGTTTTTTCAGGAACGTGGTCCTCTCCAACCCTTTCAAACCCGATATTATCTGTATCTGCTTTCATGATTACTTTCTTCTCACTAATTGGTTTAAAAGTGACCGCATCAAGCTCGACTCCATATATAGGTTCTATATTGGAACATCCCAAATAAAAATAAAGTCTTCCATCATCATCCCAGAACAGATTTGGATCCCAGAACGGAAACGTACCGGGTATTTCTTCAAATATTCCATTTATAGGATCTGATGTTCTGTAAAAGGAACAGTTTTCATCTGGCTTTGAAGCACAAAAATATATATATCCGCCAATCACCCGTACATCTGGCGCATAGTCATATATCGGCATCTCATTGTTAAATTTATGAAATTCCCAGTCGGCAAGATCATCACTGATATAAAATCCAGCAGACATGGACGGAAACATATAATACTTTTCTTTAAAGCAGATCAGCGATGGGTCAGCTGCCTCCCGGTGTATTTCACACAAATCATCCTGTTCGGGCTGAACCTTAAAAAACTGATATTTATATTCTATATTTATTGGGTTGCATCTGTATTTATGTTTCATATTAATCCCCCATTCTTGCTCAAACCCGCGAATTTGGGTGCAAGCACAAATTTGGCGCGTGAAAAATCTCTAATTTTTTACACTGCCTCCAACTTATCTAACTCCGAGTGTTTCGTTACATTGATTATATAATAACTTTCCTACGGGTTTATAAAAACTCCTTTAAGTTCTGCAGCACTACTCTATACCCGTTTGCATACATATGAATGCCCTCTATAGTGTACTCCGTCTTTAATTTATTCATTTCGTCTGACAAACCTTTGTTAACGTTGATAAAACAGCATCCTAACTGTTCAGCAAGTTTTTCCACCGCTTTGTTTGCAATGGAGATATTCTCGTTTGTTCTGGTGCTGAACATAATTTTTCTCATATTCTCATCCGGCATTTTATCTGTCTCATTAACCGGATAGTAAGCCAGCATGTAAATCTTTGCATCAGGAAGTCTCTCTTGTATCTGCCGAATAATCTCTCCATAATTTTCCATCAGTTCTTCCAAGCAGTATTCCGGACTGCCGATATCATTTGTTCCGATGTTAATGAATATCTTTGAAGGTTCTACTGAGAACACCATCTCTTCCATATGCTCCAGCATATCGGCTGTAGTAAATCCCCCAATGCCCCGATTATAAATTACTTTGTCAATTCCAGCAGTCATAAGCAGTTCATTGATTGGGAATTGCTCCATAAGAGACGAACCCACAAAAAGTATCTGCCCCTTTTTTACGTCCTGATTCAGCACCCGATACCGCTCTAACTTATCCATCTGATCGCGGATTGCGGACTCCTGTAATATTTTCATTATATTTTCCTGACTGTTTGTTTCTTCCATTTTCCTGCACACCTACATTATCCTTTTTTATTCTTCTGTGACTAAAATAGTATTGATGATACGTTTTACACATTGACGGAGTTCTCCCAATGTAAGCAGATTCTCTTCTGGATGTTCCACACCATATATAATGTCATCTATATCCTTCTGGCTTCCGGGCATAATCAGATCGTTTCCGGCCTTGATGCAGCCTGTCGCACTTGAAAATCCATATTTCTTATCATAGTCAGGACTTATATCTCCTCCACCGGTTGTTCCCCAGTCAGTCATGATCAGTCCCTGATATCCCCATTCATCCCGGCATATAGAAGTCACCAGCTCATAATTATTTGCTGTATGAATCCCATTTAACAGATTGTAAGAAGTCATGAGCGAAAGTGGATTAGATTCCCTGATCGCAATTTCAAATCCTCGTAGATAAATCTCACGGATAGCCCTCTCTCCACAATGTGCATTAAGGTGAGACCTGTTATCCTCCTGATTGTTAAGGGCGAAATGTTTGATCGTAGTTCCTTTCCCTTTATGCTTTTGCACGCCTCTTGTATCTGCCGCCGCACATTTTCCGGAAATAAGAGGATCTTCTGAATAATACTCAAAATTTCTTCCGCAAAGCGGGTTTCTGTGAATATTCATTCCCGGAGCAAGCCACAAATGAATCCCAAGCTCCTCCATCTCTTCTCCTACAATATCTCCAGCCTCTTCAATCAACTCTTCATCCCAGCTCTGCGCCAGCATGGTCGCAATCGGAATTGCTGTGCAATATTGATAATAATCAACTGCGTCATCCGGACGCTCCGGCTTTTGCATTCCTAAAAGAAATTCAATCCCTCCAAGCGCCGATTCGCCAAGGCCCGGGACTAAATTTCCTTCCTTATCCGCTACAAATGACTTGGATAATCTAAGTCCGGCAGGCCCGTCTGCAAGTACCATATTGGGAACCTTTCTGGTATCAATAAGCTCTGATGTTGTATCTCCCGCCGCCCCCGGACAGGCTGCAGAAGCTGCACCTATTACAGAAACACTGCCTAATCCACCACGGGAAGTTCCGACACACAATGCTGCCAGTTCTGTGACATCCATAGAATTTATAAGTTCATCTATAGTAATCTTACCTCTTTTCACATCATCCAAGGTCAGACTTTTATCCACTTTCAGGCTCATTGCAGTGTCGCCTTCAGAATAATTTACGGATTTTACATCGATTTTATTTAAGATCATATCTATTCTGACTGCGCTGTTTAATTCTGTTTCTTCATTCTCATAAGAATATGGTGCAACACCTTTTTTAGAAAGCGCTGTAATAGTGCAATCGGGTTTCAGCTTATTTTCTAACTCCCATATCACTTTAGATTCATCCACATACAGAACCGCTACGATTCTTGTATTTCTTGAATGAGTGCCGACTCTTATAAGGTATTCCCCGTTTTCAATGACATAAGAAGCGCTCTCCTCATCATAAGATGCCATATTCTTTATATCAAAGCTTATCTCAACCAGTTCTTTTTTGCCTGGCAGAAGTTCCTTTGTCTTTTTATATCCTGCCAACTCCTGATAAGGTTTTTCTATCTTCCCATCCGGGGCAGAGTAATATACCTGAATCACTTCCCTTCCCGGATGATTTCCGGTATTTTCAACTTCTACAGAAACTCGGATCTGGTCTTCGCTAATGATCGTACTCATATCATGCAGAGCAAACTCAGTATAAGATAAACCATACCCAAACGGATATGCAGGTTTCACATTGAAAGTATCAAAATACCGATAGCCTACATAAATTCCATCTTCATAATACTCATCATCCGTATCATTATTTCGATAACTGAAAGTATCCGCAGAAGGGTAATCCGAATATTTTTCCGCCCATGTAGCAGTCAGATGACCTGTAGGATATGCCTTGCCGGTTAAAACATCTGCAAATGCAAGTCCTCCCACATTTCCAGCCTGACTCATAAGCAGGATTGCATTGATCCCATCCTGCTTCTTAAGAAATTCCGTGTCAATTACCCCTCCGACATTTAGAACTACAATGAACTTACTGTAGCTTCCTGCCAGCTTTCTAATATTCTCTTTTTCATGATCTGACAGCAGATAGTCACCTTCCGCAACTTTTCTGTCCTTGCCTTCCCCGGAATTGCGTGACAATACATACACTGCCATCTCCGCTTCCCCTGATGCAATATCACTGTCTGATATCAATGGTTCCTCAGGCTCTTTATAAGGCATATCAAGAATCTTTGCTATACCAGCCTGCCCCTCTTTTGCAAGAAGTTCTCCAATTTTAGCCATATGCTCATCCATGTGCTCTTTACACATTTTGTCATACAAATCCATCCATGCTTTTGTGGTTATGAGTATTCCTGCCTGTTCCAGACCATCTTCCACAGTGATTACCTGTCGGCTGTTGACATCTCCCGACCCTGTTCCTCCTTTTACAGTCCGCCTGGCTCCACTTCCATATAGTGCAATCTTCTCCGGATTACTTTTTAGCGGAAGCACTCCGTCATTCTCCAAAAGTACCATTCCGTGCGGTACAATCTTTCTGACCCGCTCCATGTTCCTCTTTTCCCTGCCGCTCATTTCAGGTGATGTTGTTGCATGAAATTTAGCCATAAATCCTCCTTATCATATTACTATATGGGTACAGGCCTGCAGACTATACCCATTTTCATAACCGTTCTGCTTTTTATACTTTTATTTTACAATAAAATTTCCTGTTCTTCCAAAGTCGCACCTTTAACGGCTATCTTTACATGTTCAGCATCCGTGATACGCACTGCCGCCAATGCCCTTCCATAATAACTGGTATAACCGAATGTAACAAATGATTCTTCCGTACGCCTCTGTGCACTGCCAAAACCTAGGATTTCAGCACCCTCTGCACGAACTGTCAGCATTTCATCCGCATTGGACTCAACCACACCATTTTCTCCACAGATATTGACCTCAACAAAAACCACGGCATCATTCGCAATTGCACTGCTTTCCGCCCGCAGGCAAATCTTATTATTACCAACTGCTGAATATAAAGAACCGCTCTCTATGGCTGCACCATTTTGATCATACCCGACTGCTGACAATTCACCGGGCTGATATATCGTTTCAAAGCACACTTTACAGTTTTCTGGGGCAGTCTCACCAATCACATTTCCATTTAAGGAAAGAACAACTTTCGCTGCTTTCGTATATACTTCCACAGTAACAGGATTGCCCTCGCAACCTTTCCACGACCAACTCGGAATAGCATTGGTTCCCCTCCATGCGGATTTAATTACTTCAATACCCGGATGGTTTGCCGGTGTTACTGCAATGCCTATCTGTCCATTATTTTTCCCCCATACCGCTTTTGCAAGCAATGCACTTCCATCGCCATGCCCGATGAGGTCAATGACACCGGCACCGCCTAAAAGCCATGGGTACGGCTTATTAAAGCTCATTGCATCTTCTGTATAAGCCCATGCCCCTAGTCCCGCTTCTCCAAGATAATCCCATGCAGTCCACATGAAATCCCCGATTAAATACGGATACTGTTCTACCATAGCCCAATTCACGGGAATATCCTGCGGGAAGGTCTCACTGCCAAATACAATACGGTCTGGGTGTGCCTCCCCCTCCAACGGATATCTTCCGGAAGCATAATTATATCCTGCTATATCTAAGGCATCCAAAATCGGAGTGGTTGCCTTATCAGCCTCTTCACTGTCAGCCGAATGGTTCATGCCGGCACCTACCATCATGGCCATTTGATTAAACATAGTACTGTTCATCTGGCTCATATCCGGCATTTGTGACGCGCCCTCATCAGGTACACCACCTATTTCACTTGCAGTATCCGCATTGACACCACCGTCTTCATTATACATTTCCTGTCCCTTGGAGGCATTTGCCACAATCATCAGGTTCAAACCGGCTGTGACCGGACGCGAATCATCCAGCCCATGTAAATGCCCTATCATTTTGCGGGCAAGTTCTATGCCTTCTTCTTTCGCCGGCTCCGAAATCTCATTTCCGATGGAATACATGAGTACACATGGATGGTTATAGTCTTTCTGCACCATACTGTCAATATCATCCGTATAGTTATCCATAAAATCAGCCGCATAGTCATATTTGCTCTTATGCTGATACCACATATCCCAAGTCTCATCTATCATATACATACCTAAACGATCACAGGCATCCAGCATCGCGCGGGAACAGGGATTATGGGAAGAACGGATAGCATTGTAGCCATATTCTTTCATAATACGGACTTTCCTCTCTTCCGCCTCTGCATAGGCACAGGCACCAAGAATACCATTGTCATGATGGACACATCCTCCACGCAACAATGTTTCCTGCCCATTAATCAAAAGACCTTTTGGACTCCACTCGATCTTCCTGATTCCAAAAGAAGCTTCTCTGGTATCTGTAATCACCTCGCCGTCTTTTAATACCACTTTACATATATACAGAAATGGATCTGTCTCACTCCACAGCTTTGCATCCGGAATCTCCAATTCCACTACATCACCTGCAACCGATGCTACAACCTTACCCTCATCCAGAACAGACACTGATGCTGCCCCTCCTGTGTGTTTCACAGATACTGCAATCTTTGCAGGTGCATAGGAAATCGTATTGATCCTGATACCGTCTAACTCAATATGTCCAGACTCCAGTACAAAGAGGGTAACCGGACGGTAAATGCCGGAACCGCTGTACCATCTGCTGTTCGGCACTTCGGAGTTATCCACGACTGCTTTCATCGTATTTTTTGTTCCGTAATGCAGAGCCGGTGCCAGTTCAAAAGTTCTTTCCGTATATCCGTTTACAATCTTTCCAACACGCACTCCATTCACAGATATCTCAGCTTTGCGGTATATCCCCTCGAAACGGATTAAAATCTTTTTCCCTTCCCATTCTGACGGGACCTCAAATTCTTTCTCATATTCATAAACGCCGCCGGGAAAATAGGCTCCGGCAGCCCCACTCTCACATTCCGCAAATCTTTCTTCACATATCATAGCGTCATGGGGCAGAGTTACAACTGTAAACTCTTCCTCCCCCTTTTTCCTAAATTTCCAATCTTTACAAAAGTCAATCTGTAACATAAGCTTTTTCTCCTTTTTATATCTAATGGCGCTCAGATTAAATTTCCAGAATTGAAACAGTTTTCATAGCACTTCTTCAGGAAGCGCTGGTGCCCCACAGACTTCTGGTTTTAAATCCAGTTTCTTCATGGCATTGTCACAATAATCTACAATAAGTTCTTCGCCACTGATGAATCCTGCCATGTTACTGTTCAAAAATACAATAGGCATGGCAACCTCTTCGGAAGTTGCGAGACGACCAGCTTTTCCCGCAAAACGAATCATATTCTCCAATCCTCCAGCCATCATTGCAAATTCATCTTTCATACCGGTATCCGTACTGCCGGGCATAACCGCATTGACGCGGATGTGGCGTTCACCCAGTTCCACAGCCAATGAACACGCATAGGCATTTGCGACCCGTTTAGATAACATATAGGCCACCTGCGCAGGGGTTCCCGGCTTAACCAGTTTTTCCATTCCCTCCTGTACTTCCTGCCAGTCTCCCATACTTAGAATCTTTTCCGCTTCCCGGTGATTTTCACGCCATGCCACACCGGAGGTAGAAGTCACAAACAGAATGGAACCGCCCTCCTGCATCCTCGTTTTCAGATATTTTTCCGTAATATAATGATTCGCGGTATAGTTTACATTGAAAGTAGTCATATAATCAGATTTACTGCCGGACAATCCTGCAACTCCAAAGAAACTGTCAATATGCTCAGGGATCTGCCCAAATGCAGCATCAATTTCTTCTTTTTTACTCAAATCAGCCTGAATACTACAGACCAATCCTTCAACCTCGCATCTTCTGCGTGCTATAGCATAGACTTTTGCCCCTAAATCTACTAACATAGCGGCGGCGGCTTTACCCATACCGGAAGATGCTCCGGTCACGACACATATCTTTCCTTCATAGCCAAAATAATCTTTCATTTACAATTCCTGCCTTTCTTTATGCATTGTGTCTCTCTTCCAGTTCAGCCCGGATCTGCGGAAGCTTTTTATCCAGATCATATTGCTTCATAACCAAAAACTGGATAACAAACAAAGCTAAAGGAATGAGGGAGTACAATGCTATAATTGCAAAATTCGCTGATTGAGACTGCTGTGCCAGTGTCCCGTCATATCCTGCAATCTGCATCACAAACCCAACAATAACTGAGGACAGACCCGTACCTAACTTGCTGGCAAAACCGTTAATAGAACCAAGACCGCCTTCTACCCTGACACCATTCTTCCACTCTCCGAAATCCATACATTCAATCAGGAATATGTTGATCATGCAGGAAAACATCAGCGGTACCATAGTAAGCAGATTACCTACAATCAGGAGTGGCAGGCTGGTTTTGCCTACGAATTTCAACAGATTGCCTAATGCACCAATCACACAGCTAAACATAGTAAGCTTTGCCAATGAATTCTTCTTTAACAAGACCGGCATAATAACCAGCAGAAATGGTGAAATGATACTAAGTGCCCCAAACAGTCCGGCAATATTCAGATCGCCATAAACATACTGAAAATAGTAATTTGTAACTGCACTTCCAATATTTTGGATCAATCCGCCGACTAAAGTAAAGACAGCAATAATGAAGATATACTTATTCTGCCTGATGATATTCAACAGGGATTTTAAACTCTGCTGGCTGCTTTCCTGCTGTGTTTCTTCAATGTCAAGTTCCTTAATGAAAAAGAAACGTGCAAGACCGAGAATACCATAAGGAACTGCAAAAATCAGACCGATCTTCGTCCAGCCGCCCGGTTCTCTTCCAAAAGAATTAATCATAATCGGTAACGTTGCTCCTGCGGCAATGCTGCAGATCATCTGGATCGGAGATGCAAAGGAAAGGATTTTAGTCTGTGTATCTTGCGCTGTAAATGCCCTTGCCATATACACTGCATCCGAAGCATTCAGGAATGTCTGGAACACTGAACAGATCATAGTATAAGTGACAAATACCCATATACATTTTCCTGTCATGCTAAAATTTGTCGGGGTACTGAACATAAGTACTGTAAAAATCCATGCCAAAAGAATACAAAATTCGGCGTGTTTCAAAATCCACAATGATTAGTTGACAAATTACAGAAACAGATGCGTCCTATTTTGTCGTATTTAAAAGCTTTCCATGGCAATTTGTAAACATGCATTTGTCAACTAGAATTGAAACACGCCCAAAATTCATAAGGTCTTGCTTTCCCCAATTTTGAATGTGTCTTGTCAATGATAAACCCTGCAGCCAAATCGGTAAATCCGTCAAAAAGTTTTGATACCAGTAAAAGCATACCGACCAAGCCGGGAGCCATTCCAAGCGCATCCGTACAATAATATGTAACCTGCAGCAAAACAGCAATGTTGACAGTCAATGCTGCCGCTCTGGATGCCCATGCAGGAACCTTCCAGACTTTAAATGAACCGGGGTCGCTAACTTTTTTTGTTTTTTCTTTCATACTCATTCTCCTTACATTTGTGTGCTTTATAATGGTTGCTTTGTTTCACCGCCACTTTATTCCATAACCAAATAGTAAAATAAATAAAGCATCCTTTCTATCATTTGTGTGCTTTAAATTGCATCTATGTATGTTGTTTGAAATTAAAAAAGCCTGCCAACCATGACAAACTCTTGTATTTCTAAATTACATTTTCACTTTTTAAAGTTTTTCAATCTATAAGCTTTGGGCGTCATTCCATAAATCCTTTTGAAACAATTCCCAAAATGGCTTGGTGAAGAAAAACAAAAATACTCAGCGATAATAGAAATTGGATAATCAGAATACGTCAGCATATTAGCAGCATGTCCGCATTTCTCCCGGAGGATATACTCCTGAACCGTAATTCCCTCTGCTTCGCGGAATTTATGGGCCAGATAGGTTCTGCTGATTCCGATTGCTGGTGCTATGTCTCCTACTTTCAAATCCTTTCTCAGATTTTTTGCTATGTAACTCTTACACGCATCAATATGATAGTCATTTGTATGTTTCTGGGCTTTAATAACCATTTCTGTAAATTCACAGGCAGCCTGAAAACCAATTGTATTAAAATTCCCACCTCCGACGCTACTCATTTCAACCCTGCGTAAATAAATATCACCCAATTCATAAGCTGCCTCCGAATCTGCTCCTCCTTCTATGGCTGCTCTGGACAAAAGTGTCACCAATACAACCGTCAGGTATTCACTCTGTTTATCCAGCCGCCTTGCAACCGAGCCAGCCATCTGCATATCCGGTACCATGCCGCCCATCATTCTTTTAACGCCATCAATATCTCCTTTTCGTATAATTCTAACTCAAACTTTCTTCCGCTGTAGTGTTCTCTGTCATATTCCGACTGTTCCAATTGGTAAAATTCCAACTCACTCTCGTAGCGCCATGAATCAAGTTTCGTATTGCTGCTTCTCATAATGATATCCTGATACTGTATCTTCTCTCCCTGACATTGGTAAAACAGCATAACTAAAAGTTTTGTCATAGAAGCCAGACTGGATCTTTTTAATTCCAAACTCTCTTTAATATGATGTTCTCGTCGATAATATTCTATAAATGCAGATTTTGCCGTTTCCCGTACTACCGGGCCAATACTGAAAAAGACACCCTTGCTTGTCTTAAAAAGTCCAAAAAACGTAAACTCATTCTCGTAATAAATTACCGGAAATTGATTTTCTATGCAAATTTCCTCCAAAGTTTTACGCCAATCTATATCTTTATCAACAATAGCTGAGGTCTTTTCAGTTTCATAGAGTTTTAGACAATCTGCACCATTCCAGCAGCAGACCGGGTATTCAAAAATTTCACAAAGACGATTTAGCATAAAATCATTCCTGAATCTTTCCAGCTGCATAATTTACTCCCAATAACTAAAATTCATTATTCACATAATCTACCATGATTTAATAAATTACAATTGCTTAAAATTATAACCTAAATTCCGCATCGAGTTATAACGAGGGCTTCAAATCCTTGTAAACACGGGGATACAAAAATGCATAGTTTTAATTCGTTTATAACGAGATATGCTTCAAACCCTTGTAAATACTGGCTCGTTATAATTTTTGCGGAATTTAGGTTATAAAAGCTTCCAAATACCCGTATACAGAGCCGTAATTTACTAATGACTAATCAATCATTAAAACATCAGACTTAAATTTGTCATCCGGCTTAAACCGAAGCATTTTATAATCTGGAATATCAACAACCTGTCCATCTTCTTCTCGCGGATTAAGTTTCATTTTATGTCCCCTGTGCGTCTTTACAGCAAATGTCCCAAAATTTGGTATATAAAATTCCTTATCCTGTGATTCCATTATTTTTACGCCTATAAGTTCAATAAAGGTATCAAAAACCTTCTTTGTTATTTTGTCACCAATTCCTGGAGACCCCATGATTGATTCCTTTATAAACTTTGTATTACAGTCCGGTGACAGATTTTCCAGTTCGGCAACAAGAAGTTCTCTTATTGCTGAGGTCTCAGAAAGAAGATGTATCCAGTTTGCATATTCATTTCTTGGTCTTCTAGCCATAGCACGCATTTCCTTTCTCATTTATTATCCCATTTATGGGTATAATGTTAGCATAAGTAAACGTATTTATCAACATCAATTCATGAGCGTTAACGAAATACAATTCATTATATCCTGTGTCAATGGACAATCCTGCACTCCCGATTTTGAATGCAGAATATGTTGGGAAGTTTTTCAATATGGATAAAGTACAGGGCAACGGCGCAATTCTGTTTGGATAGCAGAAAATTTAAAAAGAAAGTAGTGGCAATCCAATAGGACGCATGATACAATACTATTCAAAGGGGGCATTTATGAAGACTTTAGACGAACAGATGGCGCTTGTTCAGAGTTTAAATGTGATAGATGATGTATTTTTTCACAAGGTAGCGGAAGACAGAGAGGTATGCGGGGAAATGCTTCGTATCATTTTGGAACAGCCCAGGTTAAGGGTAATCCAGTGTCAGGTACAGCGTTTTTTACGGAATAACGGAGCGCATTCGGTGGTACTGGATGCCCTGTGTGAGATGAATGATGGCTCAATGGCCAACATAGAAGTACAAAAGGCTGATGATGACGACCACCAAAAGCGGGTGCGCTTCAACCAGTCCAATATCGACACCACGTTTACCGAGAAGGGTATAAAATACAAGAATCTGCCCGACGTTTACATGGTATTCATATCAAGATTTGACGTTTTTGACAGGGGCAGGACAGTCTACCACATCAGCAGGGTGATTGACGAAACGGGCGAAACAGTGGACAACGGCGTACATGAGATTTATGCGAATATTGCTATTGATGACGGATCTGAAATAGCGGAGCTGATGAAGTATTTTAAAGACAGCAGGGGCACAAACAAGAAATTTGCAAAGCTGTGCAGCAGGGTGGATTACTTCAAGCACAAGAAGGAAGGGGTTAAGATTATGGCGACTTTATTTGAACAGTATGTAGCTGATGAAAGGGCTGAAGAAAGAATTGAGGAGCAGAAGAAAGGCATCCGAAATATGGCGGAAACATATTATAAATTTAAACAGGATTCCGCCCTTGCGAGGGAAGCTGTTATAGAAAAGTATATGGACGTTGATGAATGCATAATCGACGGGATACTTGATGAAGTTTACGGCCTGGTAAAATAATTTACGGGGGAGGGAACTCCCCCTTGCTTTATCCTATGGAGCAGCGGACTCTTAATGAAAGCATAACACATAATCTTCATCCTGCAAATCATTCCTGTTTATCTGCTCCTGGTTTAAAATCTGGAACGCTTCACTTACAAGACGACCGGAAAATGGCGCTGCATCCGGGTCCGGATGCCGGATATTCCAATCCTCGTTGTCTTTTAAACAATGGGGGGTACTGCAGGGTTCCGGATGCCGGGCATCTTTGTCCGTATCCGTTTTTACCCGGTCAGATACCATCCTTTGTATATCAGCACTATCTCTTTTATAATATTCGCTTAGATTACCTGTATTGTTTATCTTTTTAGTAAGCCATAAATGCTTAGCCGAAACCAGGTAAGTGTCTGTACTCTTTGCATCCTCACACTTTAAATGATCTGCTATACTTTTCCTGTATATCTTTTCTGATTCCAGCTCTTTTCTTAAACCATCATTAGCAGGAATCTTATCTAAATTGCTTATTTTATCATTGATATCTCTAATCGAATGCAATTCAGCCATAGCCTTAAATTCTGTTTCAGATATTTCTGGTGAATAAAAATCCCCACCCTGTTTGTAATTGTCTGGATTCGTATACTTATCATATATTGGTTCTATCTTCTTTTCACCCACATACATGAATATACGGTCATGGTCGATCAGATCAACCAAAGCCATCCTGTCAGTTGGACTAAGCTCACTTAATTCCCCTATTTTTATTGGATTCATACTTTTATTTTTGTAGTTATAGACTGTAATAGGCTCTCCTGACTCAATCGCCTTCTCGAATGCATGATTATAATGTTCATAATGAAGAGCCTGTGATGCGAGATATGCATTGATTCTTTTATTCAAAATAGTATCTTTCTTTTCAACAGATAACCCTAACTGTTCCATAGCTGCACTGGTAATATCCTGACCATGCTCTATAGCATTAACCTTACTGGATGAATAACGATATGCATCTCTGGCAGCATCCGGATCAAATCCACTCTTTTCAATATACTCTTTTTTCTGCCTGTTATCCATGGAACGGAACATATTCAATTCTTCCTTCAACAGCTGCATATTCTGTTTTTCAAATATTTGTAACAAATTCTGATCACAATACACATTCATATATACATCGTTTGTTAAACTGTCAAGAATCCTGCCATCTAATGACATATTTATTTTACCGTCATCGATCAGGTCAACCAATGCCTCCATTTCGGTTTTATTCATGTCTGTGACATTTTTGATAGTTACTTCTCTTCCATCAGTATCCACAAACCTGATATCGGCGTTATCCTCATCTGATAGAAAACCACGGTATATTTCGATATGATTATCTTTTGCCTTCAGATACTTATCAAGTGTTATGTACTCTTTTGATGTCCTTTCATTTGCCAGTTCATCCGAGATATGTTTAATGATTGGTTTCTTACTTGTATTTAGCAGCTCATTTAATTCACTATGATAGGAATTATCCGAATCATCCTGAATCTTGTGCAGTGCATCAGAATATTCCGCCATAAATTTATTAAGAGTTTCAGCTGGATCTCTTGTATAGTCAATAAAAAACTGACATAATTTCTGGATAAGGGCATCCCATGAAGCATCCTTAGTCTGTTTGTTTTCTTTTTCCCCGTCCTGAACCTTTTTCTGCTGATCTTCCATAGGTGCTTCTTCAAGATGCCGGTTATCCTGTTTCATTTGATTTTTCTTATCTGATGAAGCAACTCTGCGTATCTCATTAAAATATTCGTATAATTCCTCCCTGCTTGGTGCACTAAAATGTTCGATTGCCTTAAATAACGCAAATGCTTCTTCTTCCTTTGTAAAATCATCATTGATAAACCGTTGTCCATTTATATTGAAATGATTGCCCTTTAATTTCTCATAATCTTGTAGCACTGCGTCAATATTCGTACCATATTTCTCATTGAAACGGGCAATATCAGGATTTATCCCATTCTCAATATGATCCACATCCCTACGCAGACGCTCATGATTTTTACTGTTTACATTTTTAGAAATTGGATTCTTGGCAAGTTTATGACCTTTACCACACAGCAGTTCTGCCATTCTTGCCATCTGCCGTTGCTTATCAAAATGAAGATATTCTGCATCATATTTGCAGTCGGGGGCTTTGGGTAAATCAACTATATGGTTCTCCTGGTCCCTGATAATGAAAACACCTTTCTCCAATCCCGTTTCCAATAATTCTGCAGGAATCTTATCCACTCTTTCCTGCGTAAAATCTATCCGGTTTTCAAGATCACTTTTAGCTGCTTCTTCTGATAAACTGACCATATAGTCATACTTCCTGCCCTTTTTAATAAGATCATGCATTTCCCTTTTATATCTGTTCATTTTTTTATCATCTTCGTAAAATTTGTACATTGAACTCTTAAATTGAGCATCAAATTCTGCCAGAGGTCCCACCGCACCATCCGGGCTTCGATATAAATACCCGCCCGGATTATTAGGACACTGCCATGTAGTCTCGCCCTTTACCAGAGCAGCACGGCTCTTTGCCTGGGAATAATTTACTTTGAAATTGTTAATTGCCCTGTTGACTTCGAACATTTTGTGATCTCCTTATTTTGATAATTCATAAAAAGCATTTTCAACATCCCCTACTGAAACTGAATTGATGTTTGCAAGCTCCGCTCCTAATCTCCCACGCAGGGACTCGGCGTATCTGTCATCTTCCTTTGTTTCAGTATTCTTTGCGATCTTTCCAAGTTTTTTACCCAGTTCATCAAAATAACCATATGCCTCAGTCCTGTGGACGATCAGCTGCTGCGCTGCCCTTTCATTTGAATCGCTTAATGCAGGCTGCCCATATGACATATCTTTCTTATCGTCCAACTGTTCTGCTTTTTCAAGCACCTTTTTTACATCAGAACCTATGGACGCATAGTTCCTTATGGGTACTTGTAATTCTGGAATCTGTTCGCTTAACATCTGCCCTTTCTGTTCCTGAAATTCGTTATCAAATTTTCTATCAGGATCATTTCTTTCCCTTGTTTCAAGACTTCTGTTAAATAAAAATTTGCCCTCCCTGGTATTATGTTGTGTTAATGTTGCTGTCTCATATAAAATTCCCATACTTTTCCTTTCACTTACTGATCATCAGTTATACTGCATACTCTTGTCATTATTTTTGGAATGCGCTTCTTGTGCATCATATAAAGCCAGATTATCACATCTTGCCTGCTTTCCAACAGAACTGTGATATTCCCTGTACGCATTTGTATCCTCTGGGAAAAACTCATGCTGTTTCAGATCATTTCCATATTTATGCACAATCTGCATATATCGCGCCAATACATCATCTCTTCTCTTGTGCCATGAATTACCGCCTTCCGGATACATTACAGATACATGCTTGCTGATAGCGACAGCTTCATCCATTCCGCCTTTTAATTTTTCCGACACATCAATGTACTTATCTGATTCATCGATCATTTTTTTGATACCTTTAGATACAAACAAGTGATTTTCCTCCTCCGTATAATCCTTATAACAGTCTTTGGACGGACACAGGACAAAACTCTTTACCTCTCCGGGATGTTTCTCTTTTAGATCATTAACAGCCTCAAATAAAAGCTTGTTATAACCAGGCGCCGAGATTGTAACAAACTCACGATAGCCGTCTTCGTACAGCTTCTGGGTATATCCCTTCAATTCCTGATTTAATCTTTTGTATTTTTCTATTGCCTTTCTGTCCATATCATTTCCATACAGCTTTTCCGGTGTTGGTCCGATCACAAGGATGCGGTTATCAAGATTTCTGCCGGATTTACGGTCACTATTTTGTTTTTTAGCACCTTTGTCATCCTGAATGACACACTTTTCTGAATTTTTATCCTCATCCATGGAATTTGCTGCTTCTAATTGCATATCATTGACATGCTGCACTGTACTTATTTCAAATCTTGCACTGTCCTTATCTGGGACAAACTGCTTTGAAGCCCTGCTGTTAAATATAGAATTGCGCTTATCTTTTGGCAGATCCATATTCAGCTCTGCAATCTCTTTTATTACTTTCAGGCTGTCATTTCCTTTTGGATAGGCACACCTGTCAAGATTGGATGCATATTCGTCATCATAAAAGCTTATAAATTTCTCCTTTCCACCCTCATCGACTGTATAAAGAACATTGGCAAGATTCTCAATCCTCTGCCTGCAGACGTTATAATTTAATCCGTCCGGGGAATTGCACAGATCATAATACTGTTGTATAAATTCATTCTTACTGAGATTTTTATCTCCATTTACTGCGTGCGGTATCCATCCCTTATCAGGATCATTCAAAATGGGCTTTCCCCTTAACAGTGATGGCAGTGTATCCCTTAATATGGTATAGAGCTGCTCTGCCTGCACGGCATCATGTTTTGCCTGCAGGATACCCTGCGTGGCTCCATATGTAATCTCCAGCGTGTTGAGCGGTTCATTGTCACGTGTTATCTTGATACCCTTTTGGGAAAAAGCCCCCGCAGTTCCGGTTCCGATTGTTTTGATCGCTGTTGCAAGCTGTACCTGCCTTATCATATCCTTCATCTCATCTTTTCGTCGGATGATCTCATTCCTCTGTTCCTCACTAAGATTAGGATTATTGATCTCAACATGGATAACAGGCGTCCCATAGTCCGTTACTGCCCCGTCAGCTGTATTAATGCGGAAGATTGCACTCTTATCACTGTCCATACGCTCATTCATTTCCTCTGCTGTATATATATGGTCATCACCATCACACACAAAGGTCACTCCTGTATTAGCATATTTCGCACATTCAACCATTGACTTCATTTTTCCCTTTGCTTTATGGTCAACAATCATGCGGTTCTGTGATTCATAATAATTTTCCCAGCTGCTGTAATCATTGTAATCTGATGCGTCAGCATATCCAAACAATGTCTGCACATATATATTGAGTTTGCCAAGCGCCGCCGCATTATTTCCTTCGATAATGTCATATTTTGCAAGCTCGGGCAGCTCCAGGACATCTGTCATGTTCCCTTCCGAATCAGGGACCATAACTGTCTGACCGCTTTCCTGGATCTTACCCTTTGCAGATGCAATGTCAAGACCAAAATTTAAAGCAAAAACCACTTCTTCAGGTGTTTTTGGATCATCGGGAGTCTCCGCAAGATCTGTAAGTGTATTTACGACACTGAACTTATCGATCACTTCATCCCTGGCACCATTAAAAAACTCCAGATCCTCGCATGCCATGTCATAATCTTTTTTTGCCTTTGAAAACTGTTTTTCAAGCCGTTCAAGCTGTTCCTGGTTTTCCGGATCATCTGCCTGCATCTGTTCAATTCTTTTTAGAAGTCTGTTTACACGGAGATCTGCTTTTCCAACATCTTTCAGGAATACTGCATTTGAAAGCGAGCAGACAGCAACACTGTCACCATTAAAATCTCCATCAAACCGTTTGTCTATTACTGGATTGACAGCAATGCCAACAATGGGCTGGTCTCCCGGGGCACAGCGCCTTACCGTCAGTACGGCAACCCCTTCGGGCCTCAACAGAGGATCACGCCACAAAAGAGCCCTGTCACCTTCTTTCAGATGAAGCTTTTTCATCATCTCATCAGTCATGCGGCATTCATCAATTTTCAGACGCGGATCAGGAAACCATACTGCAGTGGCAGAGTTTTGGATCATCCTGCACATCAGCTCTGTTTTACATACATTTTTCTTACCAACAAAATAGGTATCATGCAGATTTTTTGCTAGTTCGTTATATGCAGCCTGTGCCTTCTTTTGTATATCATCTTTTTCACTTATCGGTTTTCTTATCTTATACCGGTATACCTCTGCGCCTTTTAATATCTGGCCCTTACTTTTCCGCTCCACCGCAACCTTTTTGCTGACTCCATAATTTCCATCCTCATCAGGTTCATTATTGAGCAGACGGCGGTACTCCCTGATCTGGGCATCTTTTGCCTTGTAATCAAGCGCATGGCGCGCAATGCTGAGATATTTGCGCGTATAATCATGTATTATCTTCGAGCCGTCATCATATGTCTCATCCGCACGCATCAGTGGTGAGAGAACGGGCATAAGATAACCGCCTTTTCCATCATATGCCGGCTCTGTCTTTACACCTGATTCCAGTTCGATCTCAAACGGGATTCTGATAAAACCTCCTTTTTGTGATAGTTCTCCCTGTAACTTTTTGACTGCCTCCTTTAAATCTGTCCGGTTCTGTAAACCATCCTTTGATGGATAAATTTCCGCCTCCCCTATTTCAATTATGTTCCTTGTCTCATTAACGACTCTCTCCCCTGAATCATCATTGACTGTAATGCTATGCGGCGAGTATCCCTTTATCGGACAATTGCTTTCGTCCATATCATAGCCAAGAGCAATCAGACGTTCGCGCACCTTTCCAAAATTCTTGTCATTCTGACCATATATTAACCGCATGAATGTATCAGCGTGTTTTGCCTGAAGCTGCCATGCAAACTGTGATGACGCATTCCTGCCCTTTCCGTCGCCATGCGTTTCATCATCATAAATATGCGTTTTTTCATCGACGAGCTTGTCCGTAATGATCATACTGGCCGTACCCATTCCGCCTTCGATCACTGTCCCGTCCGGAAGCTTTAATTCCCTTGCGTTTTCCATCATCTCCCTTACAGTACCCGCATTCATACGGCTTGGTGCTGTAAAAGGCGCTCCCACGACTTCAAGTTCATCATTGATTTTAAACAATTCAACCTCATATTCCAGGTTCAGTCGTTTTGCAGTTTCTTGCGGCATATTTCTGTCAACGACAAGTGATATGACGCCTTTATTGCCGCCCAGATCGCAAATTTTATCTCCCGCCATTAGCGGGCGCAGCCCTATATCATTCGCAATAAGCTCTTCCTTGATATATTCAGCACATAATTCTTCCCTTGACTGCTCATTTTCAGGCTTGTCAAATCTGCTGTTGACTTCATCAAGCGGATAACTATGGCCATAAAACTGCACAAATTCCTGCCCATCCTCACCGAATGATGTCATAAGAAAACCGTCAGAATCGCAGATATGTGGCTTGATAACATCCAAATCTAATTTCTTTGTTGTGTCTGCATCACCGGAATTGACAAGATGGCGCTCCGCATACTCTTTGGAAACAACATAAGCGTCATCCATACACCATCCCTCAATAGCCATATGCGCTATGGCAGTTTTCTTGTCAACTTGTAAACAATCAATGCTGTTTCCAACCACCATGACCACCCTGTCTGCCGGATTATAGTCAATATAGCGGAACATTGGGAGATTCAGCAACGCCATTTTATCACTTTCATTGATTGTGCCATCAGGATTACGGGGCGGTTCCAAATGTCCCGTATCAGGATTGACGTACGCGTGTTCCCTCATATAGCGTAAAATTCCTTGATTTCTGGCATTTCCAGTCGCCAATGAATCAAACGCTTCACAATCTTTCAGAATGGCAATATTTTCAAGAGTAACGGAGGAATTATCCTTATTTATGTCATTGATGAAATTTCTTTTTTTCAGGTCATACCACGTATTAAGTGTTGAGTTTTCTATATAGGATGTCGGATACCTCACAATTGATTTCTGGGTTTTAATCAGTGCTTCTATATATTCATCATCCATTCCTTTTGCGCGGTAATAGGTCATATAATCTGCCGGTATCTTTGTAGAATACAATTCGCGGTAAATGCCATTCAGCTGTGTTGTATTAAAATCCGAATCAAATGTTCTGCCCGCAAAATCACGGTGTATATTCAGCCTTATTCTACGGTCAAGCATCTCCTCATAACCACAGCATATCGTTCGGTTTTCCAAAGACAGGTTTGTTTCAGGATCAGGTCTCTCAACCGTTGCCGTATACTTTGGAATGATCGCCCGGTTATCATCATGGTTATACCGTGTTACAATCACTCCCCTCTCATCAGGCTCAAAAACCTGCCCGATATAACCTGTTATCTGTCTGGTTTCCGGTTCCATGTCTCCATCATGCAGCATTTTATTGACAACAGTACCCTCATACCGTATGATCCCATTCTGGTCAATATCTAAAGCAGATACCCCAACTCCCTGTGCCGCCAGTGAATCAAGGACTGTATCCCTGATATGCGACATGAATGGCGACAGACTGCTATTTTCCAGCATGGACTCGCCAGAACCTTCATCATATGTGACGAGCATCTCACGTATCCGGTTCATGTTAAATTCATCCGTCTGCATCAGGTCAAATTTTGTATCCGTGCCACAGGCTTTCATTGCAGCGATCAGGTCAGTCTCACGTTCACCGGAATATTCGGCAACTGCAGCGACATTCAGTGTAACAGGGTTATCTTCAGAACCAGTGCCTTCAGAATGTCCGAGGAGAATGCGGGCTGTCTCACTGCTGTGTTCAATTATTTTTGCCCGCTTTTCTGCATGATCAGGCAGTTCTGCATTTTCATCATGTCTAAATTCCTCCAGTCTTTGTGAATATGCTTCGTTCGATTCCCCGGCTTCCTGCAGTAATACATCATCATAATCAAGATATTCACGATATTTCAGCTGCAGTTTCTTGATATCTGATATATAAGAGTCTGGAAAATCTGCTCCTGTTGTTTCAGCTCTTTCCGAAAACCCAGCTCCAAGCGTTACATTTTGAAAATTCTGTTTTGCCAGCTCTATGCTCTCATCAATATATTTCCTTGCATCATCAGGAGTTTCAAATTTCCTGTTCTCTGTTCCTGCTTTGCTGTAGCCTTCATTATAGATATATACGGGCTGTATGTATCCGTCATTGTTGCGGACCAGTTTATAAAATGTATTGGAATTCTCAGCTGACCAGTATGCCATATTGTAATGTTCATTGTTTCGTGTCAATACCGGAACTGATGTATTGCCATCATACTGCCTGACATCCCCGTTTTCTCCCACCATAAAGTGCGTACCATCCGGTTTTGGCTCAGGCGTTTGCGGATGCTCGCCCAGACTATGTGCAAGCAGAACAAGAACATCATCTTCATTCGGAAAATAAATATCAGATTTTATTCCATCAGATGACTTGGATGCAAACCGAAAATATGATGCAGTCCCATTAAAGGTACGCCCTACATAATTAGGATTTTCATAGTCAAAAATCCTGATGTCAATGGAATCCTTTTTCCCAAGAGATACTGTTGCCTTCAACTGTCCGGCATTACTGTCCTTCTCAATTGTAAAGGGCAGCCCGCGCCTTTCGAGATCCTGACATATTGTAATCGCATTCCTGATGGCCTGCTCATTTACAACAGGATTATTATCCCTGATCTCCCACGAGAGCTGCCGGGCAAGACGATCATAGCTGTCCGATCCAATATATTGACGCAATCTGTAAAGTCCGAAATTATCAGATTTTGAAAGTGTTTTAAGTTCTGGATAAAAAACCTCATTCATCCTGACTACACGCTCTTCTATCTTTTCATAGAGGGCAATGTCTCCTATCGGATACGTTCCAGCGAAAAAATACTGCCTCGACAGGGAGACAGGCTCATATTGTTCCTTGTTTTCATCTGACAGATTAAGAAGAGCTTTCTGTTTATACGCATTCTTTTCAAGGTATGCCTGTGTGACTGCAAGGTCGGCAACCTGTATTTCCTGTCCTGTAAGTTTATAGACGCCAAAAACATCCAGTGGACGCAGATTTTTTTTCTGTTTCATACTATCCAGTTTCTCGTTCATTTCTGTGATCGTAAAATTATTTTTATCTGCATATTCAGCAAGACTGGAATCTTCCTCCTCTGGCAACAGCCTGTTATCCCGGAGATATGTTTCAAGGACTCCTTCTTTCCCGTCTCTGTCAAACAGCCTGTCCATCATTTCTCCCATAAAACGGTTGACCATTCCCTCCATGTCAGTATCAAGGTCATCCGGCATGTTATATACCAGTTCCCGGAATACATCGCCATACAGTTCGTTCAATATATTCTGCCGTATGTATTTGCACTGCGATACTGTAAGCGGGGTACCATCATATTCATGAATATACTCATTTACCAAAAAAATACTGTCGTTAAAAACAAGAGGGTTGATATACCGTACAAACTGGTTATTTAATTCCTTTTGTTCCATTTCACTATTTGTATACCTGACGGATTCCGTCTGCATTTCATTGCTGCTCATTTTTCCATACTCCCTTTTATTTGTATACATATCATAATATCTGCTATAATCACCATTTACGCCTCTGACATCGCACCCATACCCCTGCAGTATGCCTGCAATGATGCTTCTGTGACAAAGGCTTTCGTCAGCACAATAACAGAACAAACAGATATCTTTGCCTTCCCTGTCTGCTTCACATAAGCCATCAATTAGTTTTCTTGCACGCTCCGACTGCATCTCATTTATAAATTGTGGAAGATATGTTCCTTCAAAGGCGTCAGCGCCCCACCGACTTTCCGAAACAAATCTTCTGTATTTTGAGAATAAATCCCAGGAAGGTGACAGGTCAGCAACCTGTCTGACTTTGGATGAAGCATCCTTATATGAACGCACGATCGCCCATGTTTCATCATGTTCTTCAGGTTTTGCATCCCTTATACTGCATATTGTAATCATTTGCTACTTCCTCTCCACATACATTACAGGCACATTTAAAATATTATTGTGGGTAGCTGCATCTACGCAGCGCTTGAATCTTCTTCTTTTCTAAGAAGAGCAGCTACAGCAGCATCAAATCTTCCACCAAGGAACGTATCCCAACTCTCAAAACCCGCAATAAATTTGATAAACTCATCAGTAACCCTGTAACCGCCAAACATATCAATGTCTTCCGGCGTAAGTTCTTCATCAGCATAAACCCGTGCATCCGGTTCACTTACCATATCGGCCAGAAGCTCCATATCCTCTGTGGATTGTTTTACGATATAGGGTTTTTCTCCTGTACTGCTATAAAGCGAGCCATCAATAACCGTAAAAAGTCCATCCCGTGCAAATTCATCCTTTAACCTTACAAAGATACCTGCAACTCAACCACTACCGGCTAAAGCCGGTAGGTTCAATGTGCTGCTAAAGCAGCCTAAAGTGTGCTCCCTAAAGGTTATCTTTTTCCCTTTACTTCTTACCTACCTAAAAGTTGTGTATAATGGGATATTTTTTTCAATTTTTCTTCATGTTCATTTCATGTTTTTGTACTCTATTTTACTTTATTCTAAACCTGAAGCTATGGGGTTGACCTAAAGGTTTCGCCTTAAGGCGAGGGTTTTAACCCCATTATACAGACAATAAATTGTCAAAACCATGCCGCGCCTTTCCTGCCTCATTAATAAGATCCCCTTTGGACAGAAATCCTTCTGCATATATCTTCTTTTCGTTTTTTTCTAGCTGGTTCTGGATATCCCTTATCTGTTCCTGCATCTCCTGATTTTCCTCTACTTCATAAAGTCTGACTGATTCCTTTTTCATGGCAGAACTGGCAGGGTCCGCTCCAACATTTCGACGGGCAAGTTCAGCATCGATCATGTCCATGATATCATTTGCATAGATATCCTTATCAAGCCGCCGTATATCGTCATCATCATAACCAAATGCCATATTATAATTTTCTATAACAGATTCAGCCATAAGTGCCTGCTCAAATCTCTTGTTCAGCAGCTTGTCGAAATCAGGCTGGTTATTCATGAGGTCAAAATCCATTGCTGATGACAGTGTGGGGATTGTCTGCAGCGAATATTCCCGGCCAGGAACTTTTATCGTATTTTCAAAAAGCTTATGCGACATTGGCAGTATCGTTTCATTCCTGTTCCAGATAGGCGAATCCCCTGCACGGAATACCATACTGTTATTCTTTTCAATATACATCATGTCATTGTAGCTTATAACAGGAACGTCCTTTGTCTGCATCATATAAGATGCCTTTCCTTCATTTGCAAGCAGTAATTTTTCCATATCCCTGGTCACGGTTTTTTGGTCAATAAAGGATCTGTGTGTCGTTCCAGACATATTCGACAAGGTTCTTAACATCTCATCATCTGTTGATTTCAGGAATATGATGTTGGAAGTATTACCCTGCACGATCTTGTCTACAGATTCACCGTAAACCTCCCTTAGCTGCTGTAATGTCTGGAGGACAAGCGTAAACTGCTGATCCTGTCCAAGCCCAATCGACAGCATCGTCTCAAATCCAGATATTCCATGCCCCTCCGATTTCAGGTTTCCAAGTTCATCAAGCATATACCTTGTCTTATAAAGAGGCTTCTGGTTGGGCTTTGTCATATATGACTGGTCAAAATTGAGGTCAACAAGCTGTTTTATGAGTATAAGTATCAGCTTCGCGTATTTCATCAGGTGTGGAGGTGTCACAAGAAAGATCATTTTTGGCTTTTCACAATAGCGCACATACGATTGCGTAATCACAGAAACTGATTCATCTGACACCTTATACTGAACATTTTCAGTCCTGTTGCTATAATCTGTACGAAGCCGTTTACGTTTAAAAGTTGTCGCCCCCGGTTTAACCTCACCTGTTCCGTCACTTTTTATAAGTTCATATAATACGCCATTTTTTGCAATCTTTGTCCCAAGCACAGGATCTTTCACGTAAGTACGGCCATCAAGAGATATCTGATATCCCTTATGAAACTCAAAAAAATATTCATGTACAAGGGCATCTGTACTGGCATTTGTAAGCCTGAGCCTGATGTATGCAGTATCCGTCTTAAATTTTCCGTCAAAGAAATAACGGGCCCATCCCTCGCGTGACACAATATCCGAATGCTGGAAGGATTTTCCCAGATTCTTAGTAAAACCGATGTCCTCAAAAGCATCCCACGTGCACCGTAGTCCAATATAATGCCGCTTTTTTACAAAATCAGGATGGAACCTCACACCCAGACGCCGCGGAAAAGACAATCCGGCAAGGTCAACTGTCTGTGAAGGCGTTCCTGATGTAAGTGTTGATATCGTCGGATCAGTAAAAAATGACATGGCAGTAATGGCAATACCATATACAGATGCCATCATCTTGTCAGCGCCTGCCATCGATTTGAGTGAATTGTTTATATTGCCAACAAGTGTTCTCATTGTGTTCTTTGGAAGATGGTCAGTTGCATTAAAATATAATGAAAGGCAGTCAAGCTCCGGCGAACCATTCCACAAAACGGATTTCTGATTCGCTTCCCTTGCCAGATCATTGATCTCCTCATCATCGAGATGGTCATACTGCCCTGATTTTAACTTATTTGAAAATACCTGTGCGGGATTTGGCATCTTTTTTCCAACAAGCTGTACAAACATCTGATAACAGTTATACAGCGTGACTTTTCCCCACATTGCATCAACATGGGTATCTATTATCTGTGGATCAATGATCTCCCCGGCAGCAATCCTGCTGTTGCATTCATTCCTGTAAGTCCGCTCTTCCTCCAGGTAATAATCAATCAGACCATAGGCTGCTCTTTTAAATGCGTTATTTGCAGCATTTGGCCATACAGGATCTTCGGCGCCGTCAAGAGGGAAGAAAACTTCCGCTACATTTTCCACATATGCTGCACATTTGGTAAAGTCGCCCTCGCGTGCAGCCTGTGCAGCCATTCCAAGTGGATTGTATATATCAGTTTTCATTGCATTGATAAGGTTAAACTGTACAATCTGATAACCCCTGACTGTACCGCGCACGTAATTCTTGACAAGAAGTTCTCCCTTTGGATCATTCAACAGGATATTATTAAGCCGTTTCTCCCGCATCCACATGTCGATCGTAGGTTCAATGATCGTCTGCCCCTTACCTGCCCTGGTGATCGCCAGTATCATTGTATTAACAGGGGAAGAATCAACAAGATAAGCACCTGCCGGACGCTGCGGCTCATAATCCGGGATATACCAGTCATTATTAATGAGGTCAGAAACGGTATTATACAAAGACTTTCCTGTCCTCATTCTCCGTTTTCTTCCGGCTGAACTGCTCCGGGCACCGCACAGCTTGTCTTTATTCTTATTGCCAGGATTATAATTTATTTTTCTGACATCATATGTCTTTCGTACCTCCTCCGGTGCGCCGGATGCTTCAAACAGGGCATCCGCAAACTTTGTATCAAACAAAGGTACTTCTTTATATTCCGGATTATTCCCTTCATCATATATGATCTCTCCTTTATATGCGATGATCTCTCCATTGCCGTCATATACATTCTTGTCATAGCGTTTCGCTATCCTTACTTTTTTAATTCCCTTATTACTGAGTGCCATGTGTGAGATAAGCGATGAGACCTGGACAGACGAGTGTGCCCCCGCATCAGGAAAATAATTGAATTTTTCCTGCAGTTCTTCCGGAAGGGCAACGTGCTGGTCATCTGTATACTGATTGATATCATCCGTTGTGCATAACATATTCTGTGCTTCAAGATTTTTTCGCATAAACGGCTGAAGAGCTGCAAAAACCAGAAATCCAATACCCATGGACACATACAACTGCATTGATGAATAAACATGAAATAAGCCATAAGAAACTGATGCAGGGGATGTATACTTTCCTAAAACCGATATACCCACACTCCACAAAAAAAATATGCCAAAAGCAGCAAGCGCCGAAATACACAATGATATGATATTTCTTGAAAACATGGTCTGGCTTTCTTTGAGTACACCACGCCTTAACTGCTGGTCATTATACACATCACGCCCTTTAACACTCTCACTATATTTTAGATTCTTTAAAAACTTCCAGTTATTTTTTTTACCTGCCATCTGACGATAATCCTTCCCATTCATAAAATTAGTAATTAATCTTTTTTCAATATCAGTCGAGTAGGGGATTGCCCTACTCGTCGCGCAGGGTGCGTGCAGCAAAGCTGCTAATTTCCTTACGCACCCCTGCGCATAAAAACAGGCACAGGACACCTTTATTGCACTGTACCCGCCATATAACAGGTTTATTTCCTAGAAGTATTTTCTGATTCCAGGACGACATCATTTGCCACATTATCAGACGATCCTGTCAGTGAAATCGAATACTGTCTGTTTCCCAAAGACCTGTTAACTCCGATCATATTTCCAGATAGGATACCTATTGCAAACATCGCTACTGCAACCGAAATCCATACAGCAACCGAAACCCTGTTAAACCTGTTATGAATAACATCAACATGTGCCAGATGTTCTTCTGCAGCCCTTTTGTCATTTTCAAGCGTAACAATCCGTGTTTCATATTCCTTCGCCTTTTCTTTGTCAATCCTCACATACTTATCCATAAGGTCTTTATACTTTCCTTCAAGCTCATTGTACCTGTCAGATTCAGCACCAAGCTTTAAATCGTACTCGCGTATGAGATTTTCCTCATGCAAACGCGCAGTATCAAGCTCATCATGGAGCTTATCACATGCAAACTTATGGTCATTTGAAATTGATTCAATCTTACGCTTAAATTCCTCGGTAACTTTGTCTGCTTCTTCTTTCTGGCGCTGCGCCTCTGCAAGAACAGCGTTCCGGGCAACTGCATCTTTTAAATGTGAATCAACATATGCACTGATCTGTGATAAAATTTCTGCTCTCCTGAAATTCTCGCCTTCGACCATTTCCGCATATGACCGCCCCACTACTTCAAGTGTCTCTGTAACTGCAATGTCAAGCATCTTTTGTGCTTCATTTTTTCGCAGCTGGTTCAGGTTCATAAGGTTATCACGGTGCTCTCTTTCAACCTCGTCAAGCAGCATTATTTCAACGTCCCGTGAAGCGGTCTCGTGTGCCTTTGCATGATTATCAATATAAGAACGTTCTGCCGCCATTGCTGCAGATGCCTTTATTCTTTCCAGCTCTTCATTCCAGGCCTGTTCCATTTCAGCACGTTTCCGTGCTATCTGTTCTTCCAGCGCATCCTTTTTTTCTTCTTTCTGTGTTTCAAAAAGCTTATACATTTTGTAGAAATTTGTGGATGAATTGTGATAATCTACCCGGTTCGCTATATCCTCCGCATTATCTGTCATAAGGGAAAGATAACGCTGACGGGATTTGAGCAGATTATCGTGATGCAGTACACGCAGTTCCTCATTAGCATTTTTGATCATCTGTGTCACATAAGAATCAAGCCATCCGTCTTCCCGGTCTTCAATCATCGGAACATAGCTATTCTCTCCAATGATACGTACATCAAAAGGTTCTGCAGATATTTCAAGATCAAGATCACCTGCATGGAAAAGACGTTCTACTGCCCTGGTAATGTCCGTGTCAGTGATCTTCTGTACAGATAAAGCTTTCTCCTGACTGTCTGCATCCTTGGATTCTTCCGAAACATCCTCTATAAAAGATGTTCCGCAAAACGGGCAGATCTCATCTGCAGAATCAACATAATTATTGCAGACCGGACATTGAGAATCATTCTCATCATCAAAATCCATTTCATTCATATCAATATTTACATTTTCCCAAAGATTTTCCGCGCCTGTCTCCTGTGCGCTTTCGACAGTCTCCTCATAATCCATTTCTTCATATTTCTTTTGGTCTGTTTCTGTCCCAGGATTCTGCACATTGGACTCATCAGGATCTTCATCTCCGAACAAAATATCATCGGATGTTGCAGCATCCGCCACAAACTGTTCCTCCGTATCAGCCATGCCAATGGCATCTGATACCCTGACAGCTCCCCTGCTTATATCATAAAACCACTCATAAGAAACTCTTTCCGGCAGTTCCTGAAAGAGCATATTACCGTTCTGGTCAATAGCGCAGATTGTTGGTATGAACTGTCCAAACTGCTCCTTATCAGAGATAAAACGGAACTCAGAAAGGGATTCCAATGTTCTGTCTGTCGGAATAATGATAAACTTATCTGCAGCAATTCCTTCCGCAATTACATATGCCTCAATATTTCCGCAATTAATACATTCAATAAGCTGTCCCTTGTCAGAATTTATCCGTGCAGTCCTCTTGTTCAGACCGCCAATTGTATTCACATCAAGAGTGACCACTACATACCGTTTATTCCCATCTGCATCTGACGGAAGCTCAAAAGCAGAATTTGCCCTGATAATATCAAGGGCTGCTCCTGGTACGGATTCACTTAAAACACTGCCAAGTGACTCTGTTGGCCGCTTTGCCGCCGTAAACTGCCCATCCTGTTTCTTTTTCTGATCATGTTTATCCTGTTTTTTAAACTTTAAAAATGCCATTTTCGTATGTACCGCCTTTCCTAATTATAAATAGCATTCACACAAATCCGCGCTGCAGACCTAAGCTGCGTCTTGTTCGAAAAAGCCATCTCGCCGGAAATCCCGACATTAACTTCAATTGCATCCGGATTCTGATTGATACATTTAGCCACTTTAGCAACCACCTGTTCCTCAAATTTTGCGACTGCAGAGCGCGCTCCGCCCTGATCCGGGTCCCTGTCCAGATTATCCTTAACAATAAACTCTGGTATTTTGTTTGACATATTAAGCTTCTTGTTATGTTTCTTTGATACTTCATATATAAGATTGTCCATCTTATTCCCTATGATACGCATCTTGGTATCTTCGGAAAGCGGCTGGAATGGAACAATACAGTCAATCCGTCCCAGAAGTTCCGGTGGAAATTTATTATCTGCAGTTGTCGTTGAAATGGATTCTTTAATGAGCTTGATGTATTGGATAAGCCCTTCACTTTCTGCTTCTTCGCTTCTCTTGGCTTCTGTGCTCTCAATACCATCGCAAGAAATGTCATTTGTGAATGCTGCAAGATTTTTATATATTTCAGAACCTGCATTTGTGGTAATGATGATATAACAGTTGGTAAAAACCACCTGCCTTCCGTTTTCGTCGGAAAGCCGCCCGTCATCAATGACCTGTAGCAGTTCCCTTGTAACTTCAGCGGAAGCTTTTTCAATCTCGTCAAGCAGTACGATGGAAAACGGTCTCTCCCATATTCTAGCCGAGATCTCTTTTCTAAAGTGCTCAACGGATTCCGGCCTTGCGTATTCCGACATGTCAAATCTTATGAAATGCCGGTTGCTTGACTGGTTCTGATCACCGCTATCCGTGCCGTCGCCAAACAGGATTTTCGCAAGCTGTTTCGCCATTTCTGTCTTGCCTACGCCTGTAGAACCGGTAAAGAGAAATGTGCTCATTGGTTTTGACTTGTCATTTAAGTCTGCTACTGCTATATGCAAGCGGTTTGAAATGGATAATGTAGCATAAGATTGCGCATAAACATGCTCGTCAAGATATTTTTTTATTTTGGTCGCATCGACCTTAAATGCTATATTAACCCCTTCGGACTGCTGTATAACATCTGCAAGGAGCCTTACATCCAGCCTGCATTTCGTGGCATTATGCCATCCGACCATCGCATCAAGGATGCGGATTGATTTTCTTGGCTGGCTGCTCGACGGTATATATCTGTTTGTATACTCATAGATCATTTCATAAAGTGAATTATTGTATTGATGACTGGCAACCCCATACTGCTTTGCCATCCCCTTTAGGATTGCAACCACCATTTCCTTTCCCGGCTGACTGAGGTTGAGTCTTTGAAAACGTTCCACAAGCGGCTGGTTTGGTAAGATGTACTGCCGAAATTCATCATATGTAGTTGCCGCAATTACTTTCACGCCCCTGGTTCCCGAATCTGCAAGCAAAGGTTTCATTGCTTCAACTGCCGGCGCAGAAAGCTGCACTATCTGGTGAAACTCGTCTATAAAAAGAACCAGTTCCCTATTTGTAATACGCTTAAAAACATCTACCTCCCCAAAAAGTTGTGTTAAACTATTTCCCAGCGTAATCGGATTAAAATCTGCGATCATTTTGGCAAGGTTTATTTCAAGATAGCTCCTGTCTGTATCTTTTGCCATAACTCCCTGTACAAGCATCGTCTTACCCGAACCCGCCTCGCCAATAAGACATGCATTACATAATTCAGGTGCAGACAATATTGCTGCAAGCCTGAGCATCTCCTGATCACGTCCTATTATTTTTCTAGGCGAATGCTTGACAGGATTCGTATATTTCATAAGATATGGACATTTTTTCTTTAGATCATCTGAAAGCCAGTCCGTATATCCATCCCGCTCAACTGGATATGAATTCATTTCCATCTATGTGTATTCCTTTCTCAAAATTCTGACAACCAGTACAATACGCATGGTCATTCATCTTCTGGACTGTCTGAATCACTCCGCTCATACCAGTAATCATCTGTTTCTTCCCTGTCTATCGCTGGATCTTCAAGTTCACTGTATGGAATATGCTGTATACTTTCCCAGTCTATTTCATATTCATCATCATAACATTTGCCGTATATTGTTTTTTTATAATATTTAAGCCATTCATACTCATACATATATAATGTAGAAATATCATCAAGCCCATGCTCAATTCGGTCTGCAAGTGTCAATTCCTCCTCCCACGCTGCACTGGCGGGAACTGGTAATTTTTCAGCAATCAAATGATAAGGATCGTTCTCATAATCATAATTTTGCATCATTTTATCATACAATGCTTTCTTTATATCATCCTCTGTACTGTCGTCAGGAACACTTACTGTAACAGGCATATACATGGTCTTATAGCATGTGAATATGTATTTATCTAAGGCTTCTTTCATATCTTTTACAGAAGATTTTTCTGCATAATCGTTTTTCACTCTAGTCTTCTCTCCTAAAATGTCCAAAAAATCCTCTCCATCTTTACAACGAAAAAGCTCTTTGATACATTTATCCTGCCTGCTGTCAGTCTCACTGTAGCAAAACATCGTTCCAGAAAAAAATATGTTACCTTTCTTTAAAAGTTCTGTATCCTGCTTTGACTGCCTATGCATCACACCCAGCAATTCAGTCCTTACCATTTCCTTTTCTGATACAATCTGTTTTTCTGTATAATATCCTGAAACTTGTCCTTTTACTTTACGGCTGCAGAGCCATGTTACCCTCATACTGCTGTTCCTCCCTAAAACTTATACTCAATTTCATCATTCTTTCTTTTTTCCTCATCCTGCCATTTCATAATATTTTGTGACAGGTTCAGGTAAACAGCCTCACACATCTGTAGATGCGTATTTCTGCTAAGCATAATCGTGCTACGCTGTTTTATTTCGTTTGCCGGATGCTGCACCGGTTCAATCAAACGACCGGCATTCATGTCCTTATATGTCCTGCGCATTAATTCAATGTCGTCTGAATCAAACTTATCTTTCATTTGTGACTGCCCTGTACCATCAAGGTAATCACAGGCAGCATCATACGCCCTGATACGTTTTTCTGACATACGTATATACGCATCCCGCACAGAATCGGAAAATTTAAGCGGTCTATTGAAATCACACTTTAATTCATGCAGATCTAACCCTTTTACATCCTCAAATTCGTACTTTGGACGGTACCTGATATGCGGGGAGCCATCATCATATAATGTCAGCACAAGCTGCGAATTATCAAGCCTGGACTGAAAATCCGCATAATCTGTCCTATATCTATTCTTACTTTGCCTGATGCGTTCTGCAAATATTTCCGGCTCCTCAACGATATACCGACCGCCATACACATCATATTTTTCTCTTCCATACCCTTCCGCATCCTCCGCAGCCATCTCACGAACCGAATCATCATCGTACAGAAGCATCATGGAATGGAGCCGGCGGGCCCGCTGTGAAAGCTCAATATACTCTAATACCATCTGATCCACAGGCACATCTACTTTTACAAAGTGTGCATATTTTCCCACAAGCATGCTCTGGTATTCCTGTTCAACCTTAAAATAGCTGTATAGCATATATGAATCATCACTAACATTGCCATTCCGACGTTCTTCCTCGTAATCCCTGATATACCCTCCAAAACGATCGGCGTCATTTTTATGACGGTTATAGCGCTCCTTGTATGTGCGGACACGGTATACAAAATCCTGCAGGTCATTTTTGAATGTAGGATGCAGTATTTCCTGCGCTGCAAGATTCTGGACAGGCGTTGCATTTTGTACTGCCATAGGAGATCCACGAAGAATTTCATACACATCATTCATTCCCTCCTTTATGACAGCTTTCCGTCCATCATTTACAATCCTCTCTTTCTGCTCATCATCAAGATTCTCCTCTTTCTGACGCATATCTGCATATTGCAGGATTGTCTGCATTGTATCTTCAAATCCTGAACCTTCCTGCAGTAACATATGCTCAACATATGCATGGCACGCCCTGTCAGCCTGTTCCATTTCTTTTTTACCACTTCCGGCATACCATAATTTCCTGTCATCAGGAAGGACTGTCATTATCTGCTGTGGTGCCCCATAAAGTTTCATGTTCCTATAAATAAACTGATTACAATTAAGCATTCTGTTGGAATCATCGAGCCGGACACTGGATGCCATAAAATGCACTTCACTTGCATCAACAAGCGCTGTATCAATGCCATGCCGTATCTTATTTTTAGTAGCTGCAGATATCTTGCCACGCTGGGTGCCGTCATCTGTTATATTCCCAATGCCCATATCTACCATGGCAAGATGACAGTGGATATGTTCTGTATCAACCTGGATCGTACCAACATAGTGCAGGTCATCATAATCCTCTGATGCCCTTTCCATTCCGCATGAGATTGCATAACGGAGCTTCATCTGGTCAATATTGCCTTTATAATCACCCCTGTAACGTAATTTAAAATCATCTGGGATAATACCATACTCCCGTAAATATTCCTCGTCAAAAGAAATGATTGTTTTCATAACTGTTTTTCCATTATGGAATGCATCCTGTATTTCCTTTGATGACAATACAAGGTCTTTATATGAGAGACTAAGCTCATGCCCATTAAAGGCCACCCCGCCACGCTTTTGTGACTTATAAAAAGCCCTGTCCAGATCATATTCGGAAGCTGCTTTTTCAGTGATTTCCCGCCGCGCCTTGTATCTGTCACTAAAGGGCTCATTATCAATCGTAACCGGTGTTACAATTTCTGTTGCATCTTCCCTTGACATGTACTGTAAGACGAAATTACCAGGTGTGCCTCCTCTGGAACCACCTTTCTTCGATGCATTTTTAATTGTATACTCACTGCGGACTACGATTGACTCCTTTAAACCCAATTCATTACCTCATTATCATAAAAAATTATTTTATTTATTATGGAACAAAATCTACAGAATCCGTAACTGGATAATCTTCACTTACATACATTTCCTGCTGTTCTTTCATTGCCTGGGCGCCTGCCGCTTTTCTGATCGCATTTTCTGTGATCTTTGCCCTTGCTTTCTTATGGTCATCATCTCCAGATGTAAGATGTAGTTCCGCAAGTTCCATGTCAGTCATAGCTCCATCAGCATCAATGTATGCATCATCACACCCATCAAGAAGATCTTCTACTGCAGCTTTTGTATCAGCAACGATCCTGTCTATATCTGCAGAAGTAACATGTTCGTCCCTGCGCGTTGCTATTTCCGCTGCAAACATGGCACATAACTGACGTTCCGCTTCCTCCTCTTTTGTAAGGGTTCTTTCTGGACGGACAACCATTTCATCTTCCAGCTCCGGTGCATATCCCCATAATTCGTTTTCCGGGATATCCTGCATAACCTGTCTGTCATTATCCAGTGTAATCTCCTGTTTTGCCCTTCCAAAATATGACGTTATATTCCCATAATCTGTTTCTTCGGAATTTGTGATACATCCATAAGGATTTTTGATCGAACAGCTTATGATGGGAATCCGCTTTTTATCTTCATCCACATATTCTGTTGCGAAAACGTCCACCTTCACTGGTATATTCTTAAAATCAAGCTCCGTAAAGATATCCGGTGTACGAAGCTGTTCCTTCTGTTTTGGTCTGTTTGGTCCATAACCATATAGGCCGTTCCCTACAAGCTGTATGATCTCATCATTGGAAAGTTCCCATCTGACCTCAATGGGTGGCCTTTTCCCCTGTCTGAAAGATAAATTTTGTATATTATAAGGAAAACTTCCACTCACACCTTTTACCTCACCGTCACGGAACATGATATAAGGTCTCCTGGAATCTTCATCAAATTCAAGCTTTACATTGTCAAAACGAACAGTAACGCGCGCATCCATATCTTCTATAGAAACAATCCTGTTATTCTTTAAGGATTTCTCAATCCGCATTGTCCTGTCTTCACTGCTATTTTTCGGAAACGCAAGTATTCCGTTATCCATGGCTAATTATCCTTCCTGTTCTGTGAAAATTTATGATCTTCTTTATCATCTTCTTTAATATGAAAAAATACCCTTGAACGATACACATATCAATACATATAAAGGGCAGAATCCCATACGATAGCAATATAACTTCGTTATGTCCGAATGCTGCAAGACCAATACTGTTTACTGCTGGTAAGATTGTAAAAAATACAAATACAAAAGACACAGCCGTAAAAACGGAAATGAACGGATAAACAATAAACGTCCAGATACTTAAATTAAACCCGATCTTCGCTTTATCCCTGCCTGTTTTACTCATTAAATTTCTTACATTCATTTATCTCTCCCCTTTACTGCCTGATCAGCGCTTCTGCATTGACTTCTGTACATTTATCATTTTCAATGACATAATCAACATATACATACCCGAAATACTCCTGGTTCATTCCCTCTGCTGACATGTCCACCGAGGAAACAACAAGTATCCCGGCATATTTGTTTTTTCCTGCCTCTGAGGAAATCGGATATGATTTTATACTCTCGAATTTCATGTTATCTTTATTTAGGTCAATGGAATAAAGCATATTTTTGTTTTCCTCATCATAATATGTAACAGGCTCTGGTAAAAGAGCCTTCATTAATCCCGACTCTGACGTATACCCCGCCCTGAACATTTCCTGACGGAGTGATTCATATGTACTGCTGTCACTCCATGTACAGATATGTGAAAAAAATTCAACTGCAGCCAGATCGTTTTCTGATGTGTCACCTGTATAGTAGGAATAGTCGTCAAATGAAGATTTCTGTGAAACCAGATCCTTATATTGGTTTGACATTAGATCAAAATCTGTCTTTAGCTGGGTGAGCTGCACTGTCTGTTCCGTTATTTTAAGCGTGGATGGCCCAAGTATTATCTTTCCAACCATTACTTCAATGATTATAAGAAGGATTATTGCAATAATCGGAATAAAATATTTGGCTATATCAAGCTTTTCGTTGGATGTCATTACATATTTGGGAAGTCCGTTCCTTTTAACCGCTGCCTTGCTTTTCTCCAGAACTTCCTGGTTAATATCTTTATTTTTTTTCCTTATTAAATTCATTTATGGTATTTCCTCACTGCTATCTTTATTATTTTCAACTACATCTGCCGGTACTATATCAAATTCTTCCTGTACCGCATTATCCATAAGGGATTCACGCTCTGTCTGGTATATGTTTTCCGAGACTTCATTTATTACTTCATCTATGTTTTTATAATAATCAATATAATCTACGGAACTAACAATATTACCATTCACGATCCTGACATTATCATCAAGGGCTGCATTGCCTTTCGTTGTGTAATAAACAGTAAAATCACCAAAAAGTTCACCAAGGCCATCATAAACTCCCGTTGTGACTGCCAGTATGACATTGCTGTTTTTACTCCTGCATATCCATATACTTGGAATCTTCTCTGTCACGGATGTCTGACGGTTAAGATATGTCCATGTGTACTGGCATGCTGCATTGTTATACCAGGGTGTACGTCCAAAAGGATCACTTATATATTTATCCAGTGCGGATGCTGTATTCCGGGCAGATTCCGTTACGGATTCAACAGATGCATTGCCAGATATCCCGCCATAAGTATCCTGCAGGCCTGCCACTGCATTTCCCGCCTCCCATGAATTATACAGTTCCTTTGTTTCCGCTTCCTCAAATTTTTTCATGTCGGCTTCCAATACATTACATTTCTGCTGATAATCGGCTATTTCAAGCACATTTGACTGAATTGTATTATCCTGCAGGTTCTTTGCGGCATATATGCCCACAACCCGAATTATTAAAAATATAACAGCTACCACAATAATTACGCCACGCACTTTTATAAATTTTGGCGTTTTCACTTCATATGGCAGATCCTCAAGATAAAACATTGTTCTTCCTCCTGACTGAATTTATTTTATATTGGGCGGTATTGAAATCTTCTTATACTGGGATTTTGTCGGACTTAACGGATGGACACATCTGAAAGCATGATATGTTGAATACTTATCAGACCATATGTCAATCCCTGGTGAACGTTCTCCGTAAGAGCCATGTACAATACATGAACCTGCGGCAATATTTCCAAGACTTTTATCAGAATAATTTTTAGCAATGACCTCACCAATATAGATCAAAGTATGATGTTCGGCAGAGCCTGTTTCGGCAGTTGCATCGCCCGCAACAGAATCCTTGCGTATCAGGATATCGCCTGCCTGCAGCTGGGATCTGTCTCCGCCCCAGTCTAATTCTACCCACCGCGGGCTTGTAACAAGATACTGGATCTGGTTAAGTGTTGCACCTTTGGGATAATTGTCATCATACCCTGACCATCGTACAACAGTACACACTGTACGGTCACATGACATATATACACTGTCTCCTTTTATCACCTGGTCATGTACCCATTTATATAGATCCGTCCCATCATTGTCCTTTGACTGCGCAATGGTAGGCCATGCAATCATTGCAGCACATTTTGCGATATTTTTCCTCTCCTCGTAAACAATCCTGTTGCACTGGCCCATGTCCTGATCATATGTATATATCTTACTGATGCTGTTGTTATAATCCTTCGTCTTATTCAGCACTTCCAGTACTCCGCTCGCATACCCCTCCTCAACAAAAAAGAAATAGTCATTACTATCCGTTGCGTTATCTTCCCCCACAAAGTAGTTTGGCTCCCCCTGGGCTGTGTCCTTATTTGCTTCCTCCCACCATTCATAATAGTATTCCAGGGCATTATTTACCCGTATCTGCTCCGTTCCGTTATTGCACCCTTCCCATTCACTGGCAAACTGCTCTGTATATCGTATGACCGTATATTTATACAGATAGAACCTGTATTTCTTTTTCCACTTCCTGATATACTCCTCCTTAGCAGCACTGTTGGCTTCATCAATGCCATCATGATAAACACCATTATCATCTGTGTATGGCACAGGTTTATGTGAAGCAAGGATAGCTGGCCATGCTGCATTCATTTCAAGTGTAGCCTGGGCTTTTGCATTATCCCGGTCAGTATCGTCATAATAATCATCCTTTGTATCCCCGCCGATCGTTATCCCGTCATTATCCTCGCCAACCGGATGGAGGCTTATCGTCTCATCCTGAAAGTTTCCATTTGTAGTATCAACAGTGTCCCATTTGTTTTTTGATGTAAATTCCAGGCCAACCTTCATGTCACCATCCCATTTTTCCGCACCTGTCTCTTTCCAGTCCTTAAACCAGGAAGCTTTATTGTCACCGACGGATGATGTATCTATAGAAAAGGCCAGCTGTACATTCATGTCGTACCACATACTCTCCAGTGTGGAATCTCCCTTGAAATCCTGCATCCCATACAATTTTGCATATTCAACAAGCTTTTTGTTCCTGTCATTAGTCCACTGTCCGAGTCCGATCCCGTTCCGTAATATATCCGGATATGTGAGAAAGTATTGGGGATTCCACTTTTCCAGGACAAAATCACACTGGACTGCCTGCTGTTTTTTCATGCCTATCCGGTATGGTTCTGTAAAAACTGTTTCCACCGCTGTAGGATCAATACCAGATTCAAGCTCCCAGTTTCCCAGGACCGCAAAGATCTGCTCAGGCCTTAAACCATAATGATAATAGACCGAATATATGCGCTTTGCTGTCTGGCGCTTTAGTCTGTTAACATCAACCGCAGTTTCATATCCTCCCTTTCCGATCATCGCCCTGTCAATGTATGCCGTACACTCAACAAAATTACTGTCCTTTACGGCACTTCCATTTAAAGCAGCATTGTCAATGATTGCAACAATCGCAGCCCCGACAAGAATGCAGAATGACAGGATAACACTGACACTGGCATGCATAAATACCTGCCCTGCATGCTGGACCAGCATCTGCAGCTTTATTTTTAGTTTCAGGAGTAGCGACATCTTTACTGCATGGGAAGCTGCCGTGCCTGCAGTATTCAATGCAGCAGCATCCCTTAACTTTTCGCCAGTACTTTTCGGTTTGCTGCCAGAGCCTTTTCCATTATCCTTCTGATATTTTTCCCTGTTGCCTTTTGATGCCTGACCATTGTTATTACCTGACTGTCGTGTCAAATGATATCACCACCTTACCATACCGTGACTACTCCCTCATTGTAGTTTGATGTAAAATATTTTCCCGCCATTTTCATATTTGACTCAAGATACAGATAATCTATCAGATGTGTGCAGTGATACAGCTTTTTTGCATTGTAATAGTCATTGAGTGCCAGATTATAACCTTTAATGTTCTCAACTACGGCCTGCATGTTACTCAGTTTCAGGTCACTTTCATCAAGGCTGATAACGGAGCCATCAGCCATATACCATGTATTAAGAGTAAGCGGGCTATCATATGCCTGATAATCATTCAGGCTGTTAAAAAACTGTATGTCCGTTATATCATCCTGTTTCACCATGTCAAGGAAAGAGACGTCATGAAGTGTCTTTCCATACCAGTCATAATCGACACCATATTCGAAATAAAAACCTGAATTATACCTGATAACCCCTTCTTCATCAACCACCAGTTCATCACTGGCAATATATACAGGCATTGACGGAACCTTGACATTAAGGCTTTCAAGATTATCTCTGTAATTATCTATTTTCTTCCAGTTTGTATACATTATTTTTACGTCATTATAAAGGTTTTCCCTGATCTCACTTTCGTTTTCATCTATAACTGCATCCTGGTATAATGATGTAATGTCAAAGTCATCAAGAAAACTACATTCTTTGGCAGTATTACCGTTCGGATTGATGATAACCCTCCACTGGTCAAACTGTGCGAATGATGCATCCCTGGCAGCATTTTCATTTCCTGATGAATTTGTATTTACCTGTAAAACATCATTACACCTTAAGATTATCTCGTAACATTCCCTGGGAAAACCATTGACTGCGGAAAGATAGAGCGCTGTATAGCCTGTAGATCCAAATACATAAAAACCGCCCATCACGTCAAGCTGTGTTCTCCTGCGTGATGCGTACTCGCCCTTAAAGACATCAAACGACTTGATAAATACCTGATATTTTGCAGCATCTGACACCATACCGTTCATATCGTCAAATTTAAACAATATCACACATTTACTCCGTTCAGGATTAACATAGACCTGTGAGATCGTGCCATTCTTTCCAGACAGGGAAGTCGTAAATGAATTTGCAAAGACTGCATTCTCTGACAACAGTCTGTCATTTTCTTTTGATGCATATACGCAGATAGAAATGCTGTTTACCAGCATCACCAGCAGAAGTGTCCCAAGAACGGTTCCGAATAATTCAATATGGTGGTGTCTCCCCCATATCCTGATACGTCTGAATATTCCCATACCATTAAAATCCTTCCTATGTGCCTGCATGATTTATGCCGATGCATCTTATGTCCAAAATACTCATAAGAATTCTCGGCATTAAATACAAAACAATATACGTTTATTAGGTTATGGTGTCCCGCCGCTGATGCCCGTACCCGTAGCCAGGTCATTTAAGGTCTGTTTTCCCACATTTGCCAGGCTGTCCATGATATCAAAACCGCCGACGAAGAAGCAGCCCCCGACAATGATCATGCCTAAGAGCATGAGCCAGTTAGTCTGTCCCCTTCCATGTTGTATGAATGCCTTGCAGATCAATACTGCAGCTGCTACAAGCATAAAGGCACCTATAACACCAATGAACGATCCGCCCCAGGATTTAATTGCATTTTTTGAGTTATCAAAGAATGTACCAAGATTGATTGACCCCGAAGCAAGAACTACTGCCATTTCCATTTTTGTTACCATTTTTTATCTCCTCTCAAATTGATAACTGACTTGTTAATAGTTTTATTTACCAAAAAATGATACCAGTTTTTATTAATTTTGTCAACAAAAATTTTTAATTTACCGATTAATGCATAATTAAATATATAGAATATGTATTCTAGCGTGCAATTTATTCCCGTAAATCCTTCTTTTCATTCTTCTTATTTTTTGGTATTCTGCCGGATTTTTCAGCCTCCCCTTTCGATCTGTTATCATCGGTAATATGCGGGTTCCTCCGATTTTTCATTATCTCTTCAGACTGGTCTACGTGTGTCAGCAATTTTTGTTCAACATAATTATGACTATCATGCCCGGCAGATGCATTTGGATCACTACTATGCTCATTGATAGTCTCATGTTTTTCATTTACATGCTCAACTACCTTTTTCGAAGACTGAATATGTACCTCGTCATCAAATCCCCTGCCTGTGCTCTTTCCCGCATTTTTTCTGGAGCTGTTCATACTCTTTTGTCCATTACTTTCAATATCATTAACATTAATAAGATTTTCGGTACTTACAGAGCGGCTTGTCTGCATCGCAGTATATACAGCACTATCCTGCGCATTCCCCAACAAACCTTCAATTTCGGATAATGCCACACCCTTAACCGTATTCTTGTCAAAACTGATATTATTTTTGGGATTAATACTATTAACGGCAGGATTTGATTCATGTGCAGACACCATTCTATTCCCATCTGAACTGCTGATCTGGACTTCCTGATCTGTCACATTGTCAAGGGATATCTTTTCTATGCTCTTAGACTGCCCCCTGATATTCTTATTCTTTTCAAGATTATTGGTCATATTAGGCGTCGGAATCATAGCGTTTTCCGTATCTGTATTCATACCGGCATGCGCAGCAAGAGCATTATCTCTTAGATCTGTGCTGTCCCCGGCAGAACCCGGATTAATTGTAGATACTGCCTTAGCACTACCTGCCCCACTGAGCTGGACTGCCTGTGCCATTTCATTGCCAAGGGACATTGTTTCAATATCCTCGGACTGTCCCTTTGTATATCCAAGCCGTTCATCATGCTTTGCAATATCAGGATTAAGCGTCATGGCAAGTTTTGTGTCTGCATTTTTGTCTGCCTGATACTTATTTTCTGCAGCCTTATTTGCCGTACCAATCCCATGTAATGTATTTTTTGCCCCCTGCGCCATTAATGCTGCATTGCCTGTGGCAGTACCGGCAGCAAATTCACCTGCGCCAACTGCCAGCTGTTTCCCGGCTTCAAGCATCTCACGCCTTGCATGTTTCTTAGCCGCACGCTTTTCAAGGTCCCTCTGCCGGAATGCCTGGTCTTCCTTAAATGCAGAGCCGTTCCCACCAAACATCTGACCAAGGAATGCCTCCTGTTTTGAGGTATCTTTCATTTTCTCACATGCGCGGCCTACAGGAGTGCGGAATCTCCTCTTGGGCTCCATAGCAGCAATCTGCGCTCCCTTTGCAGTACCGCTTTCACCCTGTCCCCCGGAACCCTGTGCACTTCCGCCTGCAGTCTGTCCTGTAATAAACTTATTTACAACATTGTCAGCCATTTCCTCCAGTGACTTAACGATTGGGTTTCTTAATTTAATCGCCTGTACTGTAAACCAAATGAGGAAGATAATGACAAGTATTGAAACAAGTGTTGAAAATGCTCCTGAACTGACAAAGGACGAGCTAAATACACTTGCAGCAGTACTGACAAAAGTAGTTGTTATGACAGACGCAACAGAGAATATCAGGTCTGTGGTGAGCATATAAAGCATGATATTTAACACGAGTTCTGCGATCATAAGAACCGTATAACTGATAACCTTTGCTACACTGGCCAAAGATCCAAGCATCGCCCCTGGAACTGCAACGATAAGCCGCATCCCCCTTTTCAGGTTGGACATAATGATACCAAATGCGTATACAAACCCCAGTACCGAATAGGTTAAGAGCATTGTGATACAGAGCAGCAGATAGACAAAGCTCTGCTCTCCTTTTCCAACAAGATTCACTGAGTAATGGTAATCCCGGATATGCCCTGAGCTTGCTTTCTCGGAGGAATAAACTCTGACTGTAGTTTCATTAAATGTTGAATTTAAGTAATTATATACAGCAAGTGCAGGAAGTTTCAGGCTGTTGCTGACCTCACTCCCCGTATTACTGCCGTTCAGGTTGATCCCATTGATCGCGGAGCTTCCGGTTCCATTCGCATCGCGCCCGATCGGTCCCCTTATATATCCCGGCGGGATCTCCCTGTTCCAGAATGTCGCCCTTTCGCTGCCTTCAACCTGAAGTAATACCTGTGGTGTCGCAAAATTTTTAACATAATTCTCCCTTTTCTCGTTGAAATCCGCATCATTGTCTTTCAGCCAGAACTTAGAGATCCATGCCTGTTCGTATTCTGACGCATAAATTTTTTTACCCGACTGATATCTCTGAAGCAAACTGATCACCCAGGCATCTGTTGAGCCTATATTTCCTGCAGATGACCTTGTTTCATTCTGGATCTGTTCAATTAGTTTTGATACATCATTAGCCGCACTGCCTGTTGTAAACCTTGCCGGCAGTCCTGATGTTGCCTTCTCATTAAAGGCATAACAGATATCCTGAATACTGTTGCCTGCATTGGCAGTAATATGTCCTTTATTTGTATCCACTTTGATCACGGTATCCGGCAAGATCATGCTTGAATTCATGACCCAGGATTCAAAATCAACAAACGTGGATGCCACAATCTTTGCCGCCGCTGTATTGCCGGACTGTATATCCTGTGACATTTTATCAAGTATGACAGAATAAGTACCTCCAAGAAGCGGTATGCCGAACACAATGAACCCTGCCCTGAAAAGATATTTTTTTATTATGCCCATCCTGCTGTCAGTCTGCTTTGACATAAATACATTCATAAAGAGCATCGCGACCATGAGAACAAATAATATCAAAAGGACAATAGAACTAAAATCATACAATTTAGCATATAATTCAGAGATTATTTCCGTTAACGGGCTCATCAGCGCTCCGACTGTTGCGTCCGTATTCGCCAGCCCAGAATAGTCAACATCCATTGAAATACCAGCCGCCGATGCTTTTTCATTTGCTTTTGAAAAGAACTGGAACGGATTGAGCCATTTCATGATGTCAATAACTATCTTTAAAAACCCATTTACAGCCATTGCCAGACGGTACACCACAAGTACCACCCATCCTGATATACTGCGTCCCAAAGATGCACTGCCGTCGGTCCCTGTCTTGTCGATACCAATATCAGCCAGCCCTGCGCCAAGCATGCAATATTGAGAAAATACGAAAGAACTCCCGCTCCCCTCCCCCACATGCTGAAAAGAATCCGAGCATAACTGACTGTAATTATATGTACATGACGATGTACTGATAAATGAAGTAAAAAGTCCCTTGATCCCCTTTGCTACAGACTGGTCATCGTACCCAAGGAAACATCCGGCAGAATTTGCATTGACTGTTGACAAGGCATCAACCATGTCTTCACCATTCGGATCAGCAATACACATAGTCAGAGTCGTGGCAAGGCAGGATGAAAGCATATAAAAGCTGTAATCTGCCTGATTATCGTCACTAAGCTCATATGTACCACCAGCAGTTACAGTAAAATATGATGCCATTGCCATCATGACTGTAAGTATCACCAGACATATACTGATCCCGATATGTCTGACATTTTTAATTTTATCTGTTTTTTTTCTGCCCATATCATGCCCGCCTTGGTTTTAAGATTAAGTCACGTCTGAAAACAACATTACTATAGTCCCTATGCAGGAACGTCATATAGTCATTTTTAGTAGTAATGAGGTTCACGAGATTTGAAGGTATCGTCTGCCCCAGTACATCCTGATACCTTGCTACGCAGTTATCAGTCATATACCCCATAATGGTGTAATCAGCCTTGTCCATATGGGAAAAAGCCATATCATTCATCATCCGCTCATTGTCGTTATAAAGAAAGCATACCCGTCCTCCTTTTGCATATAGCTGCTCGAACAGGGCAGTCAGATAGTCCTTAACTGTATCATCGATCAGGTCAGCGCCATGTATGATAAGCACATCATCTGACCCAAGATTTCCGGTACAAAAGGAGATAATGTTTAAAAGCTGTGCCATCATGACACCTTTTCCCCTGACAAGGAGCTGCGAGAAATCATAAATGACACGCCTTGCCTTTGTACAATTATCAATCTCTGCTGTCGTAACCGTATTAAAGAGATCTCCATTGTTATCAAGCATGCTTTTAAATGTCAGATTCAGGATCTTCAGGGCGTGGAGTTCCTCCTCGTCCCTTGCACCTGACATTACGGCTGCCTTATGCGCAGTCTGCAGGTATGTCGAAAACAGTTCCAGTTTTGGGACATCCTTATGCGGAATCCCAACAACACGCAGCCTGTTCCTGTTATCTTTTGCATTTTCATACCACATTCCCTGGTCAATGTAAAATTTCGCTGCTATTTCTTTTACATACCCGCGGATGATTGACCTGTCGTTGTCAGTAGGGGGATACATCTGTTCTGTCATGAGTGTCAGTTTTTCCATCTGCATTGCGAACAATGAAAGCTCATCGTCAAAATCCCCAAAAAGCTCAAACATGTTGACATCGCCTTTGTTAAGGTCAACCTTCTTTGTAATATTTTGAAAATGAGGACCGATCTCATCCAGACTGCATCCATTAAGAATGATATGGGCTGCTTTATGATTGTTGATCAGACATGCCTGTGATATTTTGCTCCCCCAAAGGTCAGAAGCATAATTCCGTCCGTAATTCATATCGATCTGTTCATTACAGACAATGATATGCCGCTTATACCGGTCAATATCAAACAGAACGGCTGCAGTATTGACATCTCCAAACATGGTGCCGACATATTCGCCTGCATCATCCTCTATCCCGCGTGTTACAAGTGAATACACACCTGCATATTCTGTACTGGTAAAGTAATGCGGTTTTCCCTTCTTAAACGCCAGCGGCCTTAGAAGTGATGTAAGCTCGCCACACTGTTCACCGTCATAACTCGCTGCATATAAAGTCGTATATGCATCAATATAATGCCGTTCTATTGCACTTATCGCGTTATCAAGTTTTTCAAGGGATGGCGCCTTGATCCTCATACGGAATGCACATGCAAGATATACTGCCCCTGCCTGTATCTCCAGTGCGATCTGGTTAAGATCCATTTCGCGTTTGCCTGCCTTCAGGCGGTTCATTTTACTGCTTCCGGGATTTGATTGTTCCGTAGTGTTCATCTGGGCAACATTCTCAGCTTTCGCCTGGTGTTCCTTAACCCAGCCGTCAGACATCCTTTCAACAGTCTCAATATTTGTAACAGATATATCATCATCAAGACCGGATGGTATGAGGTCGATTCCCCAAAATGTTGGAAAATCGTCAATAGCACCATCATTATGAAAAAAAGACAGTATCGCAAAATAATTTCCATCACATGAATAATGATTTGATCTAAACACATAACTTTCCTTTGGCTTGATCCTCATCAGGTTAGGAAATTCTGACAGATTACCTTCGATTATCTTCTCCTCTTTTTTCTTCTTAAAGAACATATTCCCTGCCTTTCTATCTTCTTAATTATCCGTACTTTCAAAAATGTTTTTCCTCACCAGAATAAATATTTCTCATAAATTCTTCTGTTTCCTCCGCATCAAGCTGTTCAGCAAACTTAAACATTAACTCTGAGTTGTCAATCTCATCATAAAAAATATTAAGTGCAGCATTCATCTCCTCACGGCTAGGAGCCTGGATGATCATGTACTGATGCAGCGATTTATATGAATTACCTATGATCTCAGCAAGAAAATGCTCATTTGTATCGATCATGGCCTCCAGGTCAGGATCAAATACCGTAAGATTTTTCTTACGCTCTGAAAACTCAACCACTACCGGCTAAAGCCGGTAGGTTCAATGTGCTGCTAAAGCAGCCTAAAGTGTGCTCCCTAAAG
>JAIEEY010000077.1:16052-56150 GCA_029067205.1 Lachnospiraceae bacterium | reverse complement strand
AAACTCAGAAAAAATGTGCATAAAATAAATTTCCTAAAGATGACAGGCTGAAAAAGAGTTTTCCTTTCATAACTGTAGTTTGAAAAATTTAGTTGACAAAAGATAGGCGGTTATGTATAATGAATAAATGTGTGGATAGGAGTCTACGATGTTAGTGAATTTGACAGATGTATTTACAAATGAAGGACAAGTGCAGGAGCTAGATGTATCGTATGAAGCGGATACATTTACAAGTCAGTTCGGAACTTTTTTGATCAAGGAAAAGGGTCCTGTTGCGCTGAGGCTTTCTAATATAGGACAATCAAAAGCATTCGTTCAGGGAAACGCAAAGATTACATTTGTACTCGCCTGCGACAGGTGTTTGCGAGATGTTGATTATACATTTGATTTATCTTTTGACAGTGTAGTCGTGTCTCCGGATTATATAGGTGATGACACGGGGGATTCCATGGAATACGAGGATTCCACGGCACTTATGGAAGGATATCACTTAAATGTGGATGAACTAATCAATAATGAATTATTGCTGAACTGGCCGATGAAGATTTTATGCAAGGAAGATTGTAAAGGCATTTGTAAGGTGTGTGGCAAAAATCTCAACGATGGCGACTGCGGCTGCGATGATTTCGTACCAGATCCCAGAATGGCGGCAATAAAAGATTTGTTTAATGCGAATAAGGAGGTGTAACAATGTCTATATGTCCAAAAAATAAATCTTCAAAAGGCAGAAGAGATAAGAGAAGAGCAAACTGGAAGATGAGCGCACCTACATTAGTAAAGTGCAGCAAGTGCGGCGCTTTGATGATGCCTCACAGAGTTTGCAAGACGTGCGGCTCATACAACAAGAAAGAAATTATTTCAGTTGATTAATGTGTTGATTTAGGAGTATTCTAAAGGATAAATGATATTGGTTTAATCCAGATGAATATGCTATAAAATGAGGATAGAAGGGTGAATAAATAACTCTGATATCCTTATTTTATTATACTGGAGAACAATCACTTCTGTCTAAATGAAACCCTTATAATGAGGAAATTATTCATAAGCAAATTTCAAAAGGAGAGTAGAGTTCAATGAAAAAATACTTAAAGCTGGCAATTATGATCCTGTTAGTTTTTTCCCTTACAGGGTGCACAGAGCAAAACCCGGACGAAGAACCACAGTCCCAAACCCTTTCACAAAGAGATCAGGACATTTCTCTGGAAGAAAACAACGCAACATTACTAGAAGAAGGGGAAAATGTTACGGTTGACGGTGTGTGCGAATTCCATGTGGACTATGTATCTATATCAGAGAATCCAAAGCTTTTTTATGAAGCAGGCACTGGTAAAACCTATGTGGATTTCTGCATTACCTATAAGAATCTTGCAGATTATACGATCAATGCGGACAGGATCATGAATGGGGAACTGATTTATTCTGGACAGTATGAATATGATGGTATTGCCAGGGCGGCTGAGGAGGATGGCAGTTCGCTGTCACCGGCACATTGGATCGACATGGAGCCTTCTGATACCAGGCAGGTGCATTACTTTTTCCTGGTGCCAAAGGAGGTGCAGGATAGCAGCCGCATGGTAGAGTTGAATATGAATATATGTGAAAATGACTATCGGGTTATTATACGAGAGGGTGAGAGAGGAACCATTCCTGCCAGCGGAAGTATTAGTGCATCTGGAGAGGTGGCGGATGGAGAGGTGGTGATCACAGATAACGCAGAATTTTATGTGGAATATTCGGAATTTACGAAGGAGGTAATTCCGCCGGCGCCGAACTATGGTTATAATTATTATGCCGCTGAGGAGGGGAAACTGTTTATAGATTTCTGCATCGCATACACCAATATGTCAACCCATAAGATTACTGCGGATAAAGCTGTTTCTGCCAAGCTGAACCAGGCGGAAGCACAGACAAGAGTGGCGGAAGAGGGTGAGAGGAGTATGTTCGACTCTGCCAGTCTTGTGAATATCATACCACTGTGTACAGGATATATCCATTACATATTTCAGGTTCCCGAAGAGCTGGAAACCAGCAGTGAGCAGGTAACAATTTCTTTTAAAATAGACGGCAGCCGCTATACGTATTCTGTGAAGTGAGGGAGCATGAAAAGTAACCGAAGGGTTACTTTTCACGGGTATTTTTAACTGTTTTCCCTTGATTTTTGCTGATATGTTTAGTATATTTATATAAGTACAGAACGATGGAGGAATATGGCAATGGATGAGATGACCAAAGTAGCAGTGGACGCCATGGGTGGGGACAATGCCCCGGTAGAGATCGTGAAGGGCGTCGTGGAAGCCGTCAACGAGAACAGTAAAATCAAGGTGTATCTGACAGGCAGAGAAAAAGAGATCAAGAAAGAGCTTGTGCAGTATACTTATAATAAAGAACAGATCGAAATTGTAAATGCTACGGAGGTGATCGAGACAGCGGAACCTCCGGTAATGGCAATCAGAAAAAAGAAAGATTCTTCGATTGTGGTCGCACTTAATTTAGTGAAAAATGGTACATGCGATGCATTTGTATCAGCGGGCAGTTCAGGTGCTGTGCTTGTCGGCGGGCAATTGATTATAGGAAGAATTAAAGGAATTGAGCGGCCGCCTCTTGCACCGTTGATTCCTACGGAGACAGGCTGTGCCCTGTTGATTGACTGCGGTGCTAATGTGGATGCCAGACCTTCGCATTTGGTTCAGTTTGCAAAGATGGGTTCCGTGTACATGGAAAGCGTTATGGGAATCCCAAATCCCAAAGTTGCAATCGTCAATATCGGGGCGGAGGAGGAGAAGGGAAATGCGCTTGTGAAAGAGACATTTCCAATGTTGAAAAACTGTCCGGAGATCAATTTTATAGGAAGTATCGAGGCGAGGGAGATTCCGACAGGTTATGCGGACGTGATCGTGTGTGAGGCATTTGCAGGAAATATCATTTTGAAGCTGTATGAAGGTGTTGGAGCCACATTGATCAAGAAAGTGAAAGCAGGTATGATGACATCACTCCGGAGTAAGATCGGTGCACTTCTGGTAAAACCTGCACTCAAACAGACACTGAAAGGATTTAGCCTTGAAGAGTACGGCGGGGCGCCGCTGTTAGGTTTAAATGGACTGGTGGTTAAGACACACGGAAGTTCCAAGGCAGTCGAGATCAAAAATTCGATTTTGCAATGCGTAACCTTTAAGGAACAGAAAATTAATCAGAAAATCAAGGATAAAGTTATCTTAAAAGACGAGTAGGGAAGGATCGGAACAAATGGAATTTGAAGCTTTGAAGAAGGTTGCAGCCACTGTTTTGGGTATGGATCCGGATGAAATCGAGATGGATATGACTTTTCTCACCGACTTAGGAGCCGACTCGCTGGATCTGTACCAGATATTCAGGGGTGTGGAGGAAGAGATTGGTCTGCAGATACCGACGGAAGGTCTGGAAAAAATAACGACGGTGCGTGAGGCTGTCGATTGGATCAAAAAAGCAAGAAGCCCTTTGTAGGGCTTTCTTTATGTGTATGCCGCTGTTATGGCATGTTAGCGGTGTGGTGATCAGGATAGAACCTGCCCGCTTGTAGATGGAATAGGAGTTAAGACATGCAAAATATGAAAGAAGCCTTGCGGGAGCTGCAGGGAAAAATAGGGTATCGGTTTCGGCAGGAATCTTTGCTGAAGCAGGCATTAACACACAGTTCTTTTGCCAACGAACAGAAGATCAACAAACTGAATAATTATGAAAGGCTGGAATTTCTGGGCGATGCAGTACTGGAGCTTGTGTCCAGTGAGTTTTTGTATAATGAAAATGAGGACATGCCCGAAGGACAGTTGACAAGGCTGCGCGCCTCCATGGTATGTGAACCAGCGCTGGCGTACTGTGCAAGAGATATCGAATTAAATTCATATATACTGCTTGGGAAGGGCGAGGAATCGACAGGGGGACGAAAAAGGGATTCCATCATTTCTGATGTTATGGAGGCTGTGATCGGCGCCATATTTCTTGACGGAGGTATTGAGAATGCCAAGAAATTTATCTATCGGTTTGTGCTCTCAGATTTGGAAGATAAGATTTTGTTTATGGATAGTAAGACGCTTCTGCAGGAAGAGATACAGAAGAATAATACAGCGCAGTTAAGATATGATCTGGTAGGGGAAACAGGTCCTGATCATGACAAGCAGTTTCGTGTTGAGGCATATCTTGACGACAATCTGATTGGTTCTGGTGTGGGAAGGACGAAAAAGGCAGCAGAGCAGCAGGCGGCATATGAAGCGCTCAAGAAATTAAAAGGCAAGAAATGATGGCATACGGGGTATAAGGAATGTATTTAAAAAGTATAGAGGTACAGGGGTTTAAATCTTTTGCAAACAAAATCGTATTTCAATTTCATCAGGGAATCACGGGCATTGTGGGACCGAATGGCTCTGGCAAGAGCAACGTGGCAGACGCAGTGCGGTGGGTGCTCGGTGAACAGCGTATCAAGCAGCTGCGAGGGGAATCTATGCAGGATGTCATCTTTTCCGGCACTGAGCTCAGAAAACCTCTGGGCTATGCGTATGTGGGAATCACCTTTGACAATGCGGACCACAAGCTTGCGATTGATTATCAGGAAGTGACCGTGGCAAGGCGTTTATATCGTTCAGGCGAAAGTGAGTATTCCATCAATGGGACTCCCTGTCGTTTGAAGGATGTAAATGAATTATTTTATGATACTGGTATTGGCAAAGAAGGCTATTCAATTATCGGTCAGGGACAGATTGAAAAGATTCTGAGTGGTAAACCTGAGGAAAAACGTGAGCTTTTTGACGAGGCGGCAGGTATTGTCAAGTTCAAGAAACGCAAAGCGACAGCCCAGAAGAAGCTCGAAGATGAGAAGAATAATCTGGTGCGTGTGGCAGATATTTTAAGTGAGCTTGAAAAACAGGTAGAACCTCTGGAAAAGCAGTCCGAAAAGGCAAAAGTATACTTAAAGAAAAAGGAAGAACTCAAAGAGTACGATGTCAATGTATTTTTACTGGAAAATAAAAAGCTGACAGAGCAGCTTGATGAGATTGAAGGCAACTATAAGATTGCCCAGGAGGATTACAATAATACAACACAGCAGTACGACAGAATAAAAATAGAGTATGATGAGATTCAGGCACATATTGAGGAGTTGGACAAGGAGATTGAATTTACCAGAAATACATTGACCGATGCAAGTGTCACACGCGGTAAGCTTGAAGGTGAGATCAATGTATTAAAAGAACAGATTAAGGGTGCCCAGGGGAATCAACTTCATTTTCGGGAGAGAATAACGACGATACAGAAACAGATTGCCGAGAGAGAGGGGGAACGCGCCAAAATCCTTGAGGGCAAGGCTGTGCTGGATAAGAAGGTAGCTGAACTGGAGAAAGAGCGTAATGAGGCAAGGAGTTCACTTTCAGCGGTTCAGCTGCGTATTGAAGAACTGAATGAGAAAATAGAGGAAGATAAGAACCGGATTATTACCATGCTGAATGAGCGCGCAAATATCAAATCGAAAATGAGTAGTTTTGATACGATGATGGAACAGCTGCGCATCAGAAAGGCGGAGTTAAATTCACGGCTTTTGCGTGCCAGAAGTGATGAGGCGGAACGTGATGCCGAGATTAAGGCACTGCAGGAAGAGTTTCAGGGTGTTAATGACCAGATCGTCTTAGTCAACACACATTTGGCTGAGCTGGAGGAGCACAATAAGACATTTCGGGAGAGATTGACCAATAAAGATAGTGAAATCCAGGAAAGCCAGGGAGCGTACCAGAGATACAGATCCCAGCTTGATACGATTTCCAATCTGACAGAGCGGTATGAGGGCTTCGGGAACAGTATCCAGAAGGTCATGGAGCAGAGAGGGCAGAATAAAGGAATCATTGGCGTTGTAGCAGATATTATAAAGGTCAATAAGGAGTATGAGACGGCAATCGAGACGGCCCTTGGCGGAAGTATACAGAATATTGTCACAGAGGATGAGGAGACTGCCAAGGCGATGATCGGATTCCTGAAAAAGAATCGTTTTGGACGTGCTACTTTTCTGCCTCTGACAAGTATCACGAAACCACAGGAGTTTAGGACACGGAATGTGTTAAACGAAAAGGGCGTGATCGGACTGGCTGATTCCCTTGTACGGACAGATGCGAAGTACAGGAACGTGGCAAAAACGATGCTTGGAAGAATTGTTGTAATAGACAATGTCGACAATGCAGTAAGGATTGCGAAAAAATATAACTATAGTGTCAGAATGGTCACGCTGGAAGGTGAGCTTCTCGTACCAGGGGGCGCGATCAGCGGCGGTGCCTTTAAGAATAATTCCAATCTTCTGGGGCGAAGGCGTGAAATCGAGGAGCTGGAACAAAAGATGAAGGCAGCAAAGGAAAAACTGGATGCTGCAAACGCGGACATTGAAAATATTAAAGCCGAGCGAAATCATGTCAGAAAGACAATCGAAGAGGAGAAAGCGGCTCTGCAGGAACTATTTATCAAGCAGAACACTGCCAGAATGAATGTCGTGACCGCAGAGGAGAGGAAAAATGAGGCAGAGCAGGGATTTGGAACCTTGCAGGACGAGCAGCAGGATATCGAGCGGAAGGTGGCTGAGATTCATGTGGATAAGGAGAAAACCTTAAATGACCTGAAGGCATCAGAGGAAAACGAGAAGAATTTGGAACAAAATATTGTTACATACCAGAAAGAGCTGGAAAATTACCGGATTGAGGAGTCCAGCAAGACCGGAATGGTCGGGGAATGGGATGTTGCGTATGAGAAAATGCTCCAGAAACAGGAGTTTGAGCAGACAAACCTGAATCGTATCGAGGGAGAACTGGTGCGCAGCAGGGAGGAGCTTGCCGAGGTACAGACAAGCCTTGACAGCTGTCTGGCAGAGATTCAGAACAGGCAGCAGAACATAGCAGAGATTGAGAATACAATCAGTGCATCACACATCACACAGTCCGATGCTGAGACTGCATTGAAGGAGAAACAGAAGACAAAGGAAGAATTGTCCCAAAAACAAAAGAATTTCTTCAAGAAAAGAGAAGAACTGTCCGAGAAGAAAAATGCACTTGATAAAGAGGTGTACCGACTGAATTCCCAGAAAGAAAAGCTGGAGGAAACAGTAGAGAACCAGATCAATTATATGTGGAATGAGTATGAGATCACGCTGAACAAGGCGGCATCTATGCGGAATGAAGCTTTGAAGGATATTGCAGAGATGAAAAAGGAGATATCCAATATCAAGGATGAGATCAGAAAGCTCGGTGATGTCAACGTGAATGCAATTGAGGATTACAAGGTTCTCATGGAGCGCTATACCTTTATGAAAAACCAGCATGATGACTTGATTGAGGCGGAAAAGACGCTGGAAGGCATTATTGAAGAGCTTGACACTGCGATGCGGAAGCAGTTTACGGAGAAGTTTGAGGAGATCAAACGGGAGTTTGACAAGGTATTCAAGGAGCTTTTCGGCGGTGGCAAGGGTACGCTGGAACTGATCGAGGATGAGGACATTCTCGAGGCGGGAATCCGTATCATAGCACAGCCGCCAGGAAAGAAGCTGCAGAATATGATGCAGCTCTCTGGTGGTGAGAAGTCGTTTACAGCGATTGCACTGCTTTTTGCCATACAGAACTTAAAGCCGTCACCGTTTTGTCTGCTGGATGAGATCGAGGCGGCGCTCGATGAGGGAAATGTAATCCGATTTGCAAAGTACCTGAATAAGCTGACAAAGGGGACACAGTTTATCGTGATCACGCACAGACGCGGCACGATGGAGCAGGCCGACAGACTTTATGGCATCACGATGCAGGAAAAGGGGGTATCAACCCTTGTGAGTGTCAACCTGGTCGACAGTGAGGTTGACCAGTGGAGTCAGGAAGAGAAGAAAGCAGAATGATCGGAGGAAGGAAAACTATGGAAAGAATATTGAAACTTTGGAGACGGGGGTTGGCTGTGTTTTTTGCAGCATGGCTGTTTGCAGAGCCTGCCTGTCTCGTTCATGCGGCAGAAAGTTACCAGATGGTTTGTGACGGGGATTGGAGTCTTCTGAATAATGCAGATATGCAGGCGCAGATGCAGTATGTATTTAGTCAGGTATATCCGCGTCTTGTCGTCCGCTGGGGGCGGCAGGATGAGCGGCGGCAGGAGATCGTCCGGGTTCAGATTGTGCCACAGGCTGTAGTTGGTGAGAAAATTTTTGGCGGCTATACATCACAAGAGCAGGGATCGCGGGAACGCTACATCGTGATCGGGGCAGAGGATAACAATCAGAGGCAGGATCGTCTGGCTGTACTGGTACATGAGCTTGGACATGTGGTTGAGTGCTATGATAATTTTCGGTCGGACTGGTGGACAGAATCTCTGGCGGAGTATTGTGTCTGGCGGTATTTTAACTGGACAGAGCCGCAGTTTATGACAATGAATGACAACAGAAACCTTTTTAATGTAGATCTGCTGGATCCTGGATGGAAAGACTGGGACTGGGCTGCCTATGGAAAATCAGAGCTGTTTTTCACATATATGGACAGTCGGTATCCGACAACAGTGGATGCTTCCGGCAAACGGATTTATGGTCTGATTGACGCAATTCATTTTTCCATACAGGAAGGAAAGATACAAAATGATAAAATGGAGGATCCACAGTTTAATGCGATTGTGAAGAAGATAACAGGTCTGGATAATATGGAGCAGTTACGTCAGCGGTATGTGTCTGAACTAGAGACAGGAAGCTGGGAATTTAACGGGTTTGCCGGATATTCTGACAATGTTATCACAGAGAACCTGCCAGGAGTAAAAAATCCTTCGTATCCGTCGCAAAGCTTTGCAGGAAATTTGTGTAATGGAGCGATCATATATAGGTGTTCCGGCGCATCGTCAGAACACAGTATTGCAGAGTTTCTGGTGGATAATGATCTGGATACAAAGTGGTCGGCGGCGGCTGCAGATGCAAACAGGCAGGATGAATGGCTGGGAAAAGATCTGCAGCATTATGTGATCCTTGATCTGGGAAATGAGGTAGAGCTGGATGCCTATGCGATATATCATGCAGGGATTAAGGAAGATTCTTCGCTCAATACTGTAAAGTGGAATGTACTTTATTGGGATTCTGCGGCGCAGGAATGGATGACGATTGACATGGGCTATGTAAACAAGGCAAATGCGGATATTACGACAAGGGTATTCGCACCTGTCTGCACACAGTTTTTGTTTTTCGGATTTGTGGATTCTGACCGGACAGGGAGCGGCAATGTAAACATTTATGAGATCGTGTGTATGAATACAAAACATATGGGATGACAGCCGGGAAAAGATCGCAGACTTTTGGCAAGGTGTAGGAGGAAGATTTATGGCAGAGGAAAAGAAAGGATTTTTCGCCCGTCTAAAAGCAGGGCTCAATAAGACCAGGGATAATATTGTTGCAGGCATTGACGCTGTTTTTTATGGGGCATCGGAGATTGATGATGATTTTTATGAGGAATTAGAGGAAATCCTTATTACGGGAGACATTGGTGTCAATGCAACCAATGATATCATTGAGCGCATGAAGGAGGAAGTGAAAAAACGTCATTTAAAGTATCCGTTAGAATGTAAGCAGCTCCTTGTGGAGAGCATCAAGGAACAGATGTGCGTTGGCGAGACCGCGTATGATTTTGAGAAGAAACAGTCGGTTATTTTTGTAATCGGAGTCAATGGCGTCGGAAAGACCACATCTGTCGGAAAACTTGCAAGTATTCTGAAAGGACAGGGTAAGAAAGTTCTGATTGCCGCAGCAGACACATTTCGTGCTGCAGCCGGTGATCAGCTTGCAGAATGGGCGCACCGCGCGGGTGTTGATATGATCGGCGGTGCGGACGGTGCAGATCCGGCATCTGTAATATATGATGCCGTAAATGCTGCAAAGGCAAGAAAAGTGGATATATTAATCTGCGATACAGCAGGGAGACTTCATAACAAAAAAAATCTGATGGAAGAGCTCAAGAAGATGAACCGTATCATAGACAGGGAATTTCCTGATGCACACAGGGAAAATCTGATCGTGCTCGACGGGACAACGGGGCAGAATGCACTTTCACAGGCAAGGGAGTTTGGTGAGGTGGCAAATCTTACTGGAGTCATTCTAACCAAGATGGATGGGACAGCAAAGGGGGGTATTGCAGTAGCGATACAGTCGGAGTTGAATGTGCCAGTAAAGTATATTGGTGTGGGGGAGACAATTGAGGATTTGCAGAAATTCAATGCAGAGGAGTTTGTGAATGCATTATTTGGTGTGAAGGCGGAGGAAAATGGTGAGACCGAGAACACAGAAAACGAGAGCAATGAAAATGTTGAAACTATAGTTACTGAAAATGGGAATGTTAAATCGGAACAAGATATCACTGAAAATACTACTGATGAACCAGATTATGACAGTAATGTCATAAATGATGAAGCGGAAAGTAGTTTCGATACAGAAGATTTGGAGTCAGAAAGCTCGAATGAAGACACTGCTGACGAGGACAGCACCGAAAATCCAAAGAAGAAAAAATGGTTTTTCTGGAAATAATAGAATAGAGATACAGGGAGGATATGGAACATGTCGGATATGCTTACACTGGAAAAATTTGAAGAAGCATCAGAAATCGTGAAAAAAGTTACTTCTGAGACAAAGCTGATCTACAGCGAATATCTGAGCGGGCAGACGGGAAACAAAGTTTATTTAAAACCTGAGAATATGCAGCTTACCGGCGCATATAAGCTCAGGGGTGCATATTATAAGATAAGCACGCTTTCGGACGAAGAACGTGAAAAGGGACTGATCACGGCATCGGCGGGCAATCACGCGCAGGGGGTTGCCTACGCAGCGAAAAAATATGGTGTGAAAGCAGTGATCGTGATGCCTACAACGACACCACTTATGAAGGTAAACCGCACCAAGGGATATGGAGCGCAAGTAATCTTAAAAGGCGATGTCTATGACGAGGCGTGCGAGTATGCATATCAGCTGGCAGAAGAAAAGGGCTACACGTTTATCCACCCATTTGACGACCTGACAGTTGCTACTGGTCAGGGAACAATTGCAATGGAAATATTTAAGGAGCTTCCGCTGGTGGATATCATTCTTGTGCCAATCGGAGGAGGCGGACTTGCAACTGGTGTATCTACACTTGCAAAGCTTTTGAATCCTAAGATTAAAGTAGTAGGGGTGGAGCCGGCAGGGGCAAATTGTATGCAGGAATCACTGAAGGCAGGCGAGGTTGTCACACTTCCTGGTGTCAATACCATAGCGGATGGTACAGCAGTGAAAACTCCGGGAAAGAATATTTTCCCATATATCAGGGACAATATAGATGAGATCATCACTGTGCCAGATGAGGAGCTTGTCGTTTCCTTCCTCGATATTGTGGAAAATCACAAGATGGTTGTTGAGAATTCAGGTCTTCTCACAGTGGCGGCGCTGCGTCATCTTGATGTGAAGAATAAGAGGATTGTATCGATATTGAGCGGCGGGAATATGGATATCATAACCATGTCTTCAGTAGTACAGCAGGGATTAATCTTCAGAGATCGTATTTTTACGGTATCTGTGCTGCTGCCTGACAAGCCAGGTGAGTTGACAAAGGTGTCAGAGGTGATTGCGGCACTAAACGGCAATGTCATCAAGCTTGAACACAATCAGTTTGTTTCCATCAATAGAAACGCAGCTGTGGAACTTCGGATTACACTTGAAACCTTTGGTACAGATCATAAGAATCAAATTATTAGTGCATTGGAGGACAAAGGATATCAGCCGAAGCAGGTTAGAACAAATATTTGATTATAACGAGGCATTATGGAAAAAGAAGTTGCAAAAAGGGTAAAGTGCTATGTGATACTGACAGCAGCAGCAGTAATCTATGCCGTTGCGGTTAGCTTATTTCTGGATCCCAACAATATTGCACCTGGAGGCGTGACAGGTATCTCCATATTGGTAAATCGATTTACTGCGATACCAACTGGTACAATTAATTTACTCATCAATATTCCGATCGTACTGCTGGGGTTATGGAAATTTGGGTGGAGGTTTATCTGTTCCACGATGTATACATTAGCATTGATCACTGTTTTTATCAATGCGTTTGCTTTTTACGGACCAGTGACAGATGAACTGCTGATCGCGTCAGTGATTGGCGGGGCTTTGATCGGAGTTGCGCTTGCGCTTGTGTTTCGGGCAGGTGCCACGACGGGAGGCATTGATATTATTGTCAAGGTGGTTCGCACGAAACGAAAGCACATCAAGACAAATATTTTGTTTCTTGCTTTTGACAGCATGGTAATCCTTGCTTCATGGATTGTGTTTCAGGATTTGACAGTGGCATTTTACGCATGTCTTGCAGTGGTGACGGATTCTATTGTGATGGATAAGATACTGTATGGTTCAGATGAGGCGAAACTTACGTACATCATAAGCACGAAACCCGCTCAGGTAAAGCAGAGGCTCTTTGATGAGCTTGACATCACAGCGACAATCATCACAGCAAGGGGCGCCTACACCAACGCGCCCAAGGAACTGTTGATGGTTGTCACAAGAAAGCAGATGTATCCTAAACTTGAGGAGATTGTAAAGGACGAAGATGCCTCTGCGTTTATGATCGTGGCTTCTGCAAGTGAGATTTTTGGGGAAGGGTATAAGGATATTACAAGGGATAAGATATAGTATATGAAAGAAATGGCAAGTAAAAATTGAATACTTGCCATTTCTTTCATATTTAGGTATTTATTTTTTTGAGTTTGTCCGTTCTAAGAGATAGTCAATACTTACATTATGGAAATCGGCAAGTGCAATCAGAATATTTGTGGGAATATCCCGCGTGCCGTTCTCGTAGTGGGAGTAGGCGCGCTGGGATATGTTTAGACGCTGGCTGATTTCTGTCTGTGTCAGATCGGCATCTTCGCGAAGATTTTTGATTCTATAGTATATGGAAATCCCTCCTTTCATTTTAGTATGATTTCATAAGTACCTATTTAAACATGGGATAAATAGATACTTTCATATTAATGTGGCTCAAAATGTTCTATTGACATTTAGAACATTTTAGGCTAAAGTAGTTATGAGATAAGAACAAAGGAAAAGTAGAAAGGAACGATCGGAAAATGAAAAAGATCATAAAAGCATTGAAATTTACTTATTTTTTCACTTGTTTTTTCGTGCTGTTGGGTAATACTTCTTTTGCGTATATTGATCCATCAGCAGTGACATATGTAATCCAGGCAGTTGCAGGAGTAGCGATTGCTATCGGTGCAGCTTGTACTGTATATAGGCATAAGATTATGAAGTTTTTCCGCAGCCAGAAAAAGAAACATGCCAAGAAAAAGCATCAGTCTGAGGACAAGCAATAACACTTTACGGAGAACAATAGCACTATGAATGATATAATAGGTCTGATAGGCGATGTCTTAGGCTGGCTGATGTATTTTTGTTATCACATTCTGCCAGACTATTTTATCTCGATCATTATTTTTACCTTTGGAACGAAGATTGTTCTGATGCCAGTATCACTGTGGGTTCAGAAAAACTCGATCAAAATGGTAAAAATGCAGCCAGAAATGAATTTTATCAAGGCAAAGTATTATGGAAACAGTGAGAAGATTTCGGAAGAACAATATGAGCTTTATAAGAGAGAACACTATCAGCCGCTCGCTGACTTGATTCCGCTGGCATTGCAGTTGATCCTGCTGATGGGTGTTATTGATGTGATCAATCATCCGGAAGAGCATATTTTTCGTGGAAAACCGGGTATACTTGACACAATGCTTGGCAGTCTTGATTTGTCATCTGTTCCCGCAGAGGTTGGAGGAATTGCATATCTGATTCCTCTGATCGCTGCGTTTTCTGCGTGGTTTATGTGTTATATACAGAATAGAATTAATGTCCTGCAGTCGGAACAGGGGAAAGTAAATCAGTTAGGGACGATGATTCTGTCCATTGGCCTGTCTTTGTATCTTGGTTTTTTTGTCAAGACGGGCGTCGGTATATACTGGACTTTCAGTAATCTTTTTTCGGTACTGCAGCTGTATTTTCTCAATATCATCATGAATCCAAAGAAATACATTGACTACGAGGCACTGGAAAAGAGCCGCGAAGAACTAAAAGCGGCGAGTGCCTTTGGGAGGCAGAATAAAAAGAAACTGTTTGAAAAAGATCCTTATAGAAAGAAGGAAAAGGCGGATTACAAGCGCTTTTTTAAGGATTATGAGATGCAGCTGGTGTTTTACTCGGAGAAGAATGGTTTTTATAAATATTTTCAAAATATCATCGAGACACTTCTGGAAAAATCTGATGTGGTGATCAATTATATTACGAGTGATCCGAATGACAAGGTTTTTGAGATGGAAAGCGATCGATTTAAACCATATTATATTGGGGAAAACAAGCTGATTGTGTTGATGATGAAGATGGAAGCCGATATTGTCGTGATGACAACGCCGGATCTGGAAAGCTTTCACATCAAGCGTTCGCTTGTGCGCAAAGATAATGAATATATCTATGTGCCGCATGATGTGAACAGTGTAAACATGGCTTTTCGCAAGGAGGCTCTGGATCATTTTGACACAATTTTTTCTTCGGGAGTTTTGTGTACAAAAGAAATCAGGAAACGGGAGGAACTTTATAAACTGCCCCCAAAAAGAATTATAGAATGGGGATCTAGTGTTATTGACAATATGATTCAAGCTTATAGTGCAATGAATAAAAGCACAAAAAGGGTTAAGAAAGTTTTAATAGCACCGTCATGGCAGAAAGATAATATCTTATCATCATGCATTGAAGAGATTTTAGCGAATCTGCAGGGACATGGTTATAAGATTATCGTTAGACCACATCCACAGTTTGTACGGCATGAAGAGGCACGCTTGACATATTTGCGCCAAAAATTCAATATTGATACTCGTGACGATATGGAACTACAGACAGATTTTTCATCTAATAAAACAGTGTATGAGGCAGATATATTGATTACAGATTGGTCTAGTATTGCTTTTGAATATTCTTTTGCAACCTTAAAGCCTTCATTGTATATTAATACGCCAATGAAAATATTAAATGAGGATTATCAAGAACTTGGCATTACGCCGATTGACATTGAGCTGCGCAGTGTAGTGGGTAGAAGTGTTGATATGGACAAGTTGGATACACTACCTCAAATAGTGGAGGAGTTGCTTCACAGTAATGCATTTTCGACAGAAGCGCTTGAGAAAATCCGGAATAAATATATTTACAATATTGGTTCAAGCGGAGAGGTTGGAGCGCAATACATTATGGAACGTCTTGCATATTTTAAGGAGTTACATGAGGCAGAAGAGGAGGAATAAGATGAATAGCTGGAAAAAAATATGGAATGGGAAAACGGCAGATAGTGAAATTCTTTTGAATGGTGATAAAAGAGCTATACTACTGGAACTGAAAAGGAGTAATGGGTTTGATGTTGCAGAGGGAATGTCATTTGAGGCATTTTGCGCACAATATGAAGAAATCAAGAAAAATCTTCAAAAATACAATCCAATAAAGAGTGTATATGAGGTTGGCTGTGGCAGTGGTGCAAATCTCTACTTATTCGAAAGTGAGAACGTATTTTCGGGAGGACTGGACTTTTCTTCCAGTTTAGTTCAACTTGCAAAGCAAGTGTTAAGTACACAGGATATTTTATGTGCTGAAGCAATTGATTTGCCAATAGAGAAAAAATATGATGCGGTATTTTCGAATAGTGTTTTTTCTTATTTTGAGAATGAGGAGTACGCAGAACGAGTTCTGGAAAAAATGCTAGATAAGGCGAATTATGTTATTGGACTGATAGATATACATAATATAGAAAAAAAAGACGAATTTGTTTCCTATAGAAGAAGGATCATTAAGGACTATGACAAGCGATACGCTAATTTGCCAAAGCTTTTTTACCCAAAGCAATTCTTTGAAAAATTTGCTGGAAAACATCAATTACTTGTTGAATTTTCAGATCAAGATATGGAAGGATATTGGAATAATCAATTTGTGTTTTCTTGTTATATGTATAAAAATAAATTCAACTCTGAGTGGAGGAAAATGTCAAATGGATAGAGTTTCTAATATAAAAAGAAATATTTTATTGAATCCGGGTCCCGCAACGACAACGGATACTGTAAAAATGGCACAGATTGTGCCAGATATTTGTCCTAGGGAGAAAGAGTTCGCGTCTATGATGAAAAAGATGCGTGAAGATTTGGTGCGTATTGTTCACGGTGATTTTGATAAATACACCTCTGTTTTGTTCTGTGGTTCGGGTACAATCAACATTGATATCTGCCTGAATTCCCTGCTGCCGGAAGGGAAAAAGGTGCTTGTTATCAATAATGGCGCTTACAGTGCCAGGGCGGTGGAAATCTGTGCGTATTATGGCTTACCCTTTATTGACTTGAAATTCCCAGTAGATGAGCAGCCTGATCTAAATAAGATAGAGCAGATATTAAAAGAAAATCCAGATATCGCACTTGTTCATACGACGCATAATGAAACTGGGACAGGTATCTTAAATCCGATTAGGGAAATAGGTGCACTGGTACACAAATATGGTGCAGTGTTTACAGTGGATACTACTTCCACTTATGCAATGCGCCCAATTGATATTGAGAAAGACAATATTGATTTCTGTATGGCATCTGCACAGAAGGGGCTTATGGCAATGACAGGACTCTCTTTTATCGTTGGAAATACAGAGATAATCAGAAAATCAGCAGACTATCCGAAGCGGTCATATTACTGTAATTTGTACCTGCAGTACCATTTTTTTGAGACGACAGGAGAGATGCACTTTACGCCTCCGGTTCAGACAATCTATGCTGCAAGACAGGCAATTGATGAGTATTTCGCAGAGGGTGAGGAGGCAAAATGGGGGCGGCATCGGAGTGTTTTTGAGGCGATTCATACAGGACTTGAGCGTTTGGGATTTCAGGATATCATCAAGAGGGAACTGCAGGCGGGGTTAGTCGTATCTGTGAAGTATCCTGACGATGCAAACTGGGATTTTGAGAAAGTGCATGACTATTGTTATGAGCGCGGTTTTACAATCTATCCAGGAAAAGTGTCAACACAGAACACATTCCGGCTCTGTGCGCTGGGAGCGATCACCGCAGAGGATATCGAGGAATTTTTTGTTGTTTTGGAGGAGGCACTCAGGACGTTCAATGTTCAAATACCTGTTCAATATAACAAATAGTATATATGCAGGTCATAACAGTTCCTTAATACTACAAGGAAACCGAATAGTTACAGATTCATTATGGAAAGGTTTGGTGTAGCACATGAAAAAGGTATATACCTGTTTCTGTACAGATGTGATTCATGAAGGACATTTGAATATTCTCCGTGAAGCAAATAAATATGGTGAGGTAATCGTTGGAATTTTAAGTGATGCCGCTATGATCAAGTTCAACAGGTTTCCAACGATCACGATAGAGGAGCGAAAGCAGATTGTGCTGGACACTGGACTTGCAGGTTCCGTGGTGATTCAAGATGAAATTATGTATGATTCGATTTTCGCAGAAGTTAGGCCGGACTATGTGATTCATGGGGATAACTGGTGTGAAGGTCCTGAGCGCGCGATTCGGCAAAATGTTATTGCCAATTTAAAGAAGTATGGCGGAGAGCTGATTGAGACTGGTTATACTTATAATGAGAATGTGAAAAAAATCGATGACAACATTAAGGAAAAGCTTGCCATGCCAGAGTATAGGAGGAGACGTCTTCGTCAGCTGATCAAGTTATGTCCTGTTGTGAAAACGATAGAGGTTCACAGTGGACTTACAGGATTGATTGCGGAGAAGACAATCGTTGAGCACAATGGAGAACTTGACCAATTTGATGCGATGTGGCTGTCAAGTTTGTGTGATTCTACCGCAAAGGGAAAGCCAGATATCGAGCTCGTCGACATGTCATCGAGAATGCGCACGATTGACGATGTGATGGAGGTGACGACAAAACCGATTATCCTCGATGGTGATACAGGCGGTCTTGTGGAACATTTTGTATACAATGTGCGCACGTTGGAGCGTATGGGTGTGTCTGCGGTCATCATTGAGGACAAGACAGGATTAAAGAAAAATTCCCTATTCGGAACGGAGGTAGAGCAGACACAGGATTCCATTGAAAACTTCTGCGAAAAGATTCGTGCTGGAAAAAATGCGCAGCGGACAGAGGAGTTCATGATCATTGCACGAATTGAGAGCCTTATATTGGAAAAAGGGCAGGAGGATGCTTTGAGGCGTGCCTTTGCATATGTGGAGAGCGGAGCAGATGCAATTATGATTCACTCCAGAAAGAAATCGCCAGATGAGATTTTTGAGTTCTGTGACAGATTTCGAAGTGAAAATAGGGACACTCCTATTGTTGTCGTACCAACTTCTTTTAACAGTGTTACGGAGGCGGAGCTTGCACAGCATGGTGTCAATATTGTAATTTATGCAAACCAGTTGACGAGAAGTGCATTTCCGGCAATGCAGAGTACGGCAGTTGAAATCTTGAAAAACCACAGGGCATTGGAGGTTGACTCGAAACTGATGCCGTTTCAGGAGATTATCACTTTGATAGATGATATGTAATAATAAAGTAACGATTTAGTATAGGTTTGCGTATATATTGCGCTGATTGTTGAAATATGTAAACTGTGAAATGTATCAAGCCAAACAAAAAATACTTTTACATAGCTTGATGCTTGTAGCCAGAAAAGTACTGAATGGTACAAAATAACGCTGTCTAGAGAGAATGGTAAGATATATGGAAAAAGAAATCGGGATTATCATGGCGGCAGGACTCGGTACTCGGATGCGTCCATTGACTTTAAATATGCCAAAACCGCTTGTAAAAGTGTTTGGAAAGCCTTTGATTGAAACGGTCATAGAAGGTTTAAAAAGCAGGGATATATCAGAAATATATGTTGTTGTAGGATATCTGAAAGAACAATTTTCTTATTTGTGTGAGAAATACCAGGAAATCCATTTGCTGGTAAATCCAGATTATTCTGTAAAAAATAACATTTCCTCTATTTATGCTGCAAGAGATGTACTGGGAATGGCAGACTGTTTTATCTGCGAGGCTGATTTACTTGTGTCAGATTTATCTGTTTTTGGCAAAAACCTCGATTGTTCTGGTTATTATGGAAAGATGGTCAGGGGATATTCGGATGACTGGGTATTTGAACAGCAGGATGGTTTGATCTCCAGAGTGGGAAAGGGCGGAACAGATACCTACAACATGGTCGGAATTTCTTTTTTTAAAAAAGAAGATGCAAAAATCCTTGTCGATGCGATCGTACAAGCGTATGATCAAGAAGCGAGTGCAGACCTGTTCTGGGATGAAGTTGTTGATCAGAATCTTGACAGGCTTCGCTTGAAAGTCTTTCCAGTGGAAGAAGGGCAGATTGTGGAGATTGATACGGTGGATGAATTGATTGCACTGGACGCAAATGTTTTATAAAACAAAAACATAAAGGAGCAAAAGAGAATGTCAGAAAAAGTCACCGTAATAGAAATGATGCTTTTAGCAGTAGTGTTTGGTATGACTGCCATGAGACTGAAAGGAAAGGCATTAGAATTAAAGTCATTTGGGGATAAAGCGGTTTTTGCTGCAATTTACATATTTAGTGGATACTGTTTTATGGGTGTTGGAAGATTAATTTTCTTGCGAACAGGGGAGTTTTTCTCATATACTCAGGATTTACGTTTACTTATGATTGACATTTTGATGGGAATAGCAGGTGTGTCCCTTCTGCCTAAGTCATATATGTATACCGATCGCACTAAAAAAGGAAACAATATTTTGGTTGTTCTAATATGCATCGTCATAGCTATGACAGGTGCCTTTATATATCAATATCTTAAATATAGAAATATCAATAGTGCTTTCTATCATTGTCTGATTCCAGAAGTGATATCAGTGATTGGATTGATTGTTTGGATAGAGATTGCAGTGATATCCCATCTGACTATGAAAATAGTTCTTGACGATAGTAAAAGGCACAAGGATAAGTTATCGGTTACAATTACTTTAGCTTTTATCATAACTGTCTGTGTATATCCTTATCTTGAGACATTTTTATCAAATTCAGAGGAATTCTCATTTGCTCTTAAAGATATTTTGCTATGCCTTATAATATTTTTGACAATAGTATTTTTTGTAATAATGGTTATTTTGAATAATTTGTCAGGTAAGATATGGGAAATGACTATTCTTGGAATATTTTCTTTTACATTAGCGGCATATTTACAGGCGCTATTCCTAAACAGGCAACTTTTTTTGATGGATGGAGTAAATAGGGAGTGGACTGTTGGAATTAAAATATTGAATGTAATTATATGGGGAATCATATTTGTGGGAATATTTGTTCTTAGGTATTGCTGTAAGGAGAACTGGAAAGGCATTTTAAAATTTTGCTGTGCCGCAATAGTGGTTATGCAGTTAACAGGAGTTTTTTCTTTACTTATAAAAAATAGTGGTCATTTTGAAACAAGAAAGGAGTCAGAGTATTTTTCTACAAATGGATTGTATGAAGTTGCAGCAGAAGAGAACGTAATTGTATTTGTTTTAGATAAATATGATGGGAAGTATATGCAGGAGGTTCTGGAGGAAGAGCCTGATTTTTTGGATCCATTGAAAGGATTTGTGAGTTTTCCAGATACTGTTGCCCAGTTTTCAAGAACGTATCCAGCGATAACATACATGTTGACAAATCATACCTTTTTTAATGTACCCTCAGGAGAAAATTATATCAACTGGGCGTTTGACGATTGTTCTTTTTGGAAAGATTTAGCCGAAAAAGATTTTCATATGTATTTTTATGAAGATCATGTTTCCTATATTGGAGACAGTGTAAAACAGCAGACGGATAATTACATTGAACAGGGAGAGCTTATGAAAAAGGAACTATCTCTAATGGGATGTATTAGAAGTATTCATACAATGAATTGTTATAGGATAATGCCATATATCGTAAAAGATTATTTCAGCTATACGGAGGATACGATTAATGATCTTGTGATATCTAATAAAATATGGACACAAGAACAATATGAAATGGATGATGCAAAAATAAAATTGCAGTTGGAAGAGTCAGGTCTTACAATCAATGATGATCGCAAGGCGTTTCGGTTTATTCATATGTTTGGAGCACATCCTCCATATTCTCTTGACAGAGATGGCAATCGTGTTGGAGAGTCAAAAGATTTGAATATGGAACAGTATATGGGTAGTATGCAGATTGTGTACAATTATTTGGATGAATTAAAAAGACTTGGTTTATATGAAAATGCGACAGTTATTATTACAGCTGATCATGGTGATAATTTTGAAAATGGAAATGTGCTTCCTGAAAAAGTAAATGTCATTATGTATATTAAACCAAGAGGAAGATCAGAAGAACCATTGTGTTATTCGGAAACGTACGCGGCACAAAGTGACTTGCTGCCTACTCTGGCAGGAGCGATAGGGATAACTGCTGATAAAGAGTGGGGAATTGATTTACTTTCAGACGATGCGAGTAACCCAGGGCGTGAGCGGGTTCATTATTTTCATGTTGTCGAGAATATGGTGCAGACAGCAGTAAGAACATACAAAATCAAAGGAAGTTCACTGGATTTTAGCAATTGGATTGCGACTGATGAATACAATGATTTTCGATGAAATAATCAATGGAAAGAACAGAAAAGGGGATTAGAAATGAAAGCAAGCGTTTTTTTGGAGGAAATCAAGAATATAGGAATTCACACAATTGCAGGTGTCCCAGACTCTACTTTAAAACAGTTTTGTGATGCAGTCTGCCTTGATGAGGGAAAGGAATTTCAGCATTATGTGACTGCAAATGAAGGCGCAGCGGTTGGACTTGCAACAGGCGTATATCTGGCAGAAAAACGCCCCTGTCTGGTGTATCTGCAAAATTCCGGTCTCGGGAATATCATCAATCCGCTGGCGTCAATTGCCAATCAGGAGGTGTATGGAATCCCTGTGCTGTTTGTTGTTGGATGGCGTGGCGAACCAGGGATAAAAGATGAACCGCAGCATGTTTATCAGGGAAAAGTGACCTGTGAGCTTTTGGAGGTCATGGATGTGCCGTATTCTGTGATTGACGATACTACTTCAGAATCACGGCTTAAGGAGATTCTGGTTCAGGCACACAGACAAATGGAGGACAACAGGCAGTATGCGATTGTTGTTAAAAAGGGGGCATTTGAGAAAGAATATACATTTTCATGGGAAAATGGCTATGAATTTGTCCGCGAACAGGCGTTGAAGATAATTCTCGAAAAAGTATATAATGATTCGTATATCGTTTCCACAACAGGGAAAATATCAAGAGAACTGTATGAACAGAGTGACATACTATACGGAAATCATGACAGGCTTTTTATGACTGTGGGAGGAATGGGACATGCATCGATGATTGCATATGGCATGGCGCAGGCTGATGAAAACAGATGTATTGTATGTATCGACGGCGATGGCGCGGTGATGATGCATATGGGGGCATTGGCGTTTCTTGCAAAACAATCACCAAAGAATCTTCTGCATATAGTGATTAACAATGCAGCACATGAATCTGTTGGGGCAATGCCGACAGGCTTTAGTGGTCAGACATATTCTCAGATTGCAAAAGCATGTGGATATTCAGGCACATATCTGGTGCAAACAGGATCTGAATTGGAGGCGGCGCTTCTTGCTGCCAAAGACAGAAAAGAACTTTCCATGATCGAAGTGATGACATCACTGGATTCCCGCGCGGATCTTGGCAGACCAAAAGAGAGTGCAAGGGAGAACAGGATTCATTTTATGAGTGGATATCACGGTGGGAAGTAAATATTGATGGATGAGAAAAGAGGATTATGAATGCAGAGTGTAGGAATGATATTGTATATACTGCTTTTTGGAATCATTGCAGGTGGTATATGGACAGTGCTTAATCGGGATTGTATAGAGGACAGTATGAAACTCTACAGCCTCAAATCTGTTTTATTCTTCTTTGCGGGAATTTATTTTACCGTGTCGGCAATAAAGTCATATCTGGATGAGGCAGAAATCACATTGACTGAAAGTTTCTGGGATGTGGTGGGTAGAACCTATTTGCACTATGGGATTGTTTTTATCGCGATATCTATTGTGGTTCCATTACTGATGAAACGGCTGTTTTCATCGTATGGTTATCATCTTGTGCATATATTTGATTTTATCTATGTAGCGGTAATAGTAATTGAATTGCTCTTGTTTGGGCGGATCAATAACAAAAATTACTGTATTTTGTATGTATTTTGTATGTTGGTTGGAGGATTCATTTCATTTTATAATGATAACCGCCCTATTCGAACAAGTAAATATATTCGCAAAAACCTTGTCTATCATCATCCGATTGAGTATATTGGCAGAGAAGAGTTCAAATCCAGGTTTATAGAGGCACTACCATTTGTAAGTGCATGGGTAGTGATGACAGGGGTATATTTCCCGAATGAGCTGTATATACACAATATAGAAGAGTTTGTGGGAAATTATGCTGCTTTTTTTCTGATTATGCTGATTGGCAGTGTAGCAGAGATACTTTTGTTGATGGTTGTATTTTTATTGTTTCTGCCAAAAAAGCTTTTTCGGGTTATGTATCTGTTGTTCGCTGGCATAAGTTGTGCAGGATATCTGCAAAGTATGTTTCTGAATGGTACATTAAACACCATGAACGGGGAAGAACAGATTTGGCCCGTACATAAGCTTTTTGTCAATATCTGTATATGGATTGTAATTTTGTTGATCTCTGTAATCGGGGGATACCGCAAGAAGGCCATCAGGAAAATATGTCAAATGTTATGTGTGTATATATCGCTGATTCAGCTAGTGACATTAGGCTGGCTTCTTCTCACGTCAGATATAAAAAATCAAAATCAATATGCTGCGATTACAAATAAAGGTTCACTTGAACTGGCACAGGAAAACAATGTGCTTGTGTTTGTGTTGGACAATTTTGACAGCAGTTGGTTTGAGGAAATCTATCAGGATGATAGTAGTATTTTAGAACCTCTAATGGATTTTACTTTTTATAGAAACGGGACTTCACAATTTGCATTTACGGATTTGGGAATACCATACATGTTAACTGGAGTAGAGTGGAATACAGATGTAGATAATTACTTTCAATATGCATATGAGAATAGTAACGTTTTGGAAAAGATTGCAGAACGAGGAACGGATGTTAGAGTTTTTACAGATTTGAATCTGATGTCAAAAGAATTGTATCAGAGGTTGGATAATTATTCTGATTCTATCATTAGAAAATACAATTTTGTTAAAACATATTGCACCATGATGAAGAGTTCAATGTATAAAATTGCTCCATTTTTGTTGAAGTCTTTGTATGGATATTATACATCTGATATTAAAGAGATGACATATAATAATGATATATGGAGTATTGATAATGATCTTTGGTTTTATTATGATATTGTAGAAAAAGGGTTAAGTGTATCTGAGACATATAAAACTGCATTTCGTTTTTATCATATGAGAGGTCCACATAATCCCTATTATATGACAGAAAATTTAAGATATGATCCAACAGGAAGTGATTCATCTGCTGACTCACAAGGAAAGGGCAGTTTGAAAATTGTGTATGAATACTTGGAGCAGATGAAGGCACTTGGAAAATATAATGATGCTACGATTATCATAACAGCAGACCATGGACAAAAGCATGTTTTTAATATAGAAGGGTACGATGGAAAAATAGATGATACATCTCGTCCGTTATTTTTGGTAAAAAAGCCTGGTGAGTGTCATGAGAAGATGGACATAAATGAGGCGCCTGTATCACAGGAAGAGTTAATTCCAACTATTTTGAAAGCGTTTGATCTAGAATATGCCTCTTATGGACGAGCATTTGAGGAAATACCAATTGATGATCAGAGAGTGCGTACATATAGGTTTATTTATAGTAATTATAATATTGAATTTTTAATTGATGGACATGCCGCAGACCTTGACAGTTGGTCGATTGGGAGTGCAGCCTATTAGGAAGTTTTTGAAAAAATAAAGTTCAGGTGTCAAGAAAAAACACTTGACACTTGTTTTTATTTGTAGTATTCTAATAAAGTCGCGTGACATATTAGAGTGTGTTTAAAAGTGCTCTTGCGGAGGAAGCAACGTGGAAGCTGGTAATACGACAGCCCAAAAAGCTGTGATCGAACTTGAGAAATTTGAATATAGAGGTATGCTCTATGATTTTTACGGGGAACTTCTCACGCAGCACCAGAAAAAGATTTACGAGGATGCGGTATTGAATGACCTATCTTTAAGCGAGATTGCAGATGAACAGGGAATCAGCCGTCAGGGTGTGCATGATCTGGTTAAGCGGTGCGACAAGATCTTGGCTGGTTATGAGAACAAGCTTCATCTGGTGGAAAAGTTTTCAAGGATTAAGTTCAATATCCAGCAAATCAACAGTCTTACAGATGATGAGCAGATTAAACGATTGTCGAATGAAATTATAGAGGAGCTTTGATCGGATGGCATTTGAGAGCTTAACAGATAAACTGCAGAATGTATTCAGAAATTTAAGAAGCAAGGGACGTCTCACAGAGGCTGATGTGAAGACTGCGCTCAAGGAAGTGAAGATGGCTTTATTGGAGGCAGATGTAAACTTCAAGGTGGTAAAGCAGTTCGTAAAGTCAGTGGAGGAGCGCGCGGTCGGTTCCGATGTCATGAACGGTCTGAATCCCGGGCAGATGGTAATCAAGATCGTTAATGAGGAAATGGTAGCACTGATGGGGTCTGAGACAACAGAGTTACAGCTGCAGCCAGGCAAAGCTACCACAGTGATCATGATGTGCGGTCTGCAGGGTGCAGGTAAGACAACCGCGGCGGCAAAGATTGCTGGGAAACTGAAATTAAAAGGTAAGAAACCGTTGCTGGTTGCGTGTGATATCTATCGGCCAGCGGCAATCGAGCAGTTAAATGTGAATGCCAACAAACAGCAGGTCGACTTTTTTTCAATGGGATCAAACCACAAGCCTGTTGATATTGTAAAGGCATCTATGGAGCATGCGGCAAAGAATAATAACAATATCGTAATCATAGATACTGCCGGACGTCTGCATATAGACGAGGAGATGATGGCAGAGCTGCAGGAGATCAAGGCGAATGTCGAGGTGCATCAGACACTGCTGGTCGTGGATGCCATGACCGGACAGGATGCCGTAAATGTAGCGAAGGAATTTGATGAGAAAGTAGGCGTGAGCGGCGTGATCCTCTCAAAGATGGATGGCGATACGCGAGGCGGTGCCGCACTCTCTGTAAAAGCAGTCACCGGAAAGCCGATTTTGTTTGTGAGCACAGGCGAAAAGCTTACAGATATAGAGCAGTTCCACCCAGACAGAATGGCAAACCGCATTTTAGGAATGGGGGATGTCCTTACCTTAATCGATAAAGTCGCAGAGGCAAACCTTGAGATGGATGCTGAAAAGGAAAAAGAAATGGCATCGCGTCTGAAAAAGGGGAAATTTGATTTTGAGGATTACCTTGAAAGCATGAGCCAGATGAAAAAGCTTGGAGGTCTGTCAAGTATTCTTGGTATGATGCCAGGCATGGGGATCAAGGCGAGCGATATCGAGTCGGCGATCGATGACAAACAGCTTGCACGCATGGAGGCGATTGTGTTATCCATGACGCCGGCAGAACGCAAGGATCCTAAGTTGTTGAATCCGAGCCGGAAGCACAGGATTGCAAAGGGTGCGGGTGTGGACATTGCAGTGGTAAACCGCTTCATCAAGCAGTTTGAACAGTCACAGAAAATGATGAAGCAGCTCCCGGGTATGATGGGAGGATTTGGCGGTAAAAAAGGAAGATTTAAACTTCCTTTTTAATACATTTTAAATACAAAGAAAGATTTATGAGGTGAAGAAAAATGGCAGTAAAAATCAGATTAAGAAGAATGGGTAAGAAGAAAGCTCCTATCTATAGAATCATTGTAGCAGATTCGAGATCACCCAGAGACGGAAAGTGTATCGAGGAGATCGGAACATATAACCCGAACACAGATCCCAGCGAGTTTAAGGTAAACGAGGAGCTTGCTAAGAAATGGTTATCAAACGGAGCCCAGCCTACAGAGGTCGTTTCAAAGATTTTCAAGGCAGCAGGTATCGAGAAATAATCGACTCTGACACTCTTGGAGGTGTGAATGATGAAAGAGTTAGTCGAAGTTATAGCGAAAGCTTTAGTAGACAACCCTGATGAGGTAGTTGTTACTGAGAAGGCGGAGGGGAAGAATATCACCGTTGAGCTTCATGTAGCACCAGCTGATATGGGTAAGGTAATTGGCAAGCAGGGCAGAATTGCGAAAGCAATCCGTTCTGTTGTCAAGGCAGCATCTTCCAAAGACAATCTTAAGGTGGATGTTGAAATTGTGTAAGGAACTGTTCAGAAATAACATGTACAACTTGCGAGGATATTTCTTCGAGGTTAAATTGATAAATCAATTGGTCAAAAAACGTAGGCGTAGTGGGCTACGGCGAGGCTTTTTGACCTGTGCAATCGGAGAAATAGACAAGTCAAGGTGTACAGGTTATTCTTGAACAGTTCCTAAGTAATCGAGCTGCGCGCCCCAGCGTCATATTTCCTTTGCATGGGGTTGTGCATGATAAGCGGGGTGTTCGGTGGAACACCCTTTTATACGTATAAAGAAGGAACTGGCGATAAATATCCCGCGCAATCTGCACAAGTTATTTATCGTCAGTTTCTATGGAATTTATTGAAAAAATGGAGGTTTCATGGAAGATTTACTACAGGTAGGGGCAATCACACAGCCGCATGGTGTTCATGGAGAAGTAAAAGTATTTCCTACGACGAATGATGTGAAGCGGTTTAAGAAATTAAAGGAAGTAATTCTGGATACGGGCAAGGAAAAAAAGATTCTCGAAATAGAAGGCGTGAAGTTTTTTAAACAGTATGCCATCTTGAAATTCAAGGGTTTTGACAGCATAAATGACATAGAGAAATACAAGGGTAAGCCTCTTTTGGTGACAAGGGAAAATGCAGTAAAACTTGGACGCGATGAATATTTTATAGCGGACCTGATCGGCATGGCAGTATATGATGAAATGGGACAATATCTCGGTGTGTTGACGAACGTGATCGAAACCGGGGCAAACGATGTGTATGAAGTAAAATTCGAGGATGGCAGGCAAGTGCTTTTTCCGGCAATTAAGCAGTGTATTCTTGACGTAGATATGGAGAACAGGAAGATGAAAGTTCACATCATGGAAGGTTTGCTGGATTAGGAGAAAGGATTTATGCATTTTCATATTATGACACTGTTTCCGGAGATGGTACTTGACGGGCTGCATACCAGCATTATAGGGCGGGCAGAGGAAAGGGGATGCATCTCCATAGAGGCGGTGAATATACGCGATTACACGCTTGACAAACATAAGAAAGTGGACGACTATACGTACGGCGGCGGGGCGGGCATGCTGATGCAGGCACAGCCTGTATATGACTGCTGGAAGACGCTTGATGAAAAAATTGCGAGACGAAAAGATGATGAAAAGGACAGTAAAAGGACAAGAGTGATCTATGTGACTCCGCAGGGGGAAGTTTTCAGCCAGAAGAAAGCCGCGGAATTATCCATGGAAGAAGATCTAATTTTTCTCTGTGGGCATTATGAAGGGATCGATGAGAGGGTTCTCGATGAGATTGTGACAGACTATATATCGATAGGGGACTATGTGCTTACCGGCGGGGAACTTCCGGCGATGGTCATGATTGATGCGATATCAAGGCTGGTTCCAGGGGTATTGAATAACGGGGAATCGGCGCAGACAGAGTCCCATGCAGATGGGCTGCTGGAATATCCACAATACTCGCGGCCTGAAGTCTGGCATGATAAGAAAGTGCCGGACGTACTGTTGAGCGGACATCATGCAAACATCGAGAAGTGGAGGCTGGAGCAGTCCTTGGAGAGGACGAGGGTTCGAAGACCAGATCTGTATGAGGCATATCTCACGGCATATCCGCCCAAGCCGCCAAAGAATAAGCGGTCACAAGGAAGAAATTGAAAAAATGCTTGCATTTGCACCAGGATTATGGTAAATTATTAATGTTGCGAATAAAGAGATGGTCCTCTGGTACGAGTCATGATAAGATTAGATGATGCAGAAGTATTAAGAACGTCGAAATAATAAGGAGGCAAATCATATGAACGAAATTATCAGAGAAATCGAGAAGGAACAGTTAAAGGAAATAGTTGACAGCTTCAGAGTCGGCGATACAGTGAGAGTGCACGGTAAGATCAAAGAGGGTAATCGCGAGAGAATCCAGATCTTCGAGGGTACTGTATTGAAGATTCAGGGTGGCAGCAACAGGGAGACCTTTACAGTCAGAAAGATTTCGAATGGTGTCGGTGTAGAGAAGACATGGCCTATGCATTCTCCAAATGTAGAAAAAGTAGAGCTTGTAAGAGCAGGTAAGGTTAGACGTGCTAAATTAAACTACTTGAGAAATCGTGTTGGTAAGAAGGCTAAGGTTAAGGAACTGGTGAAATAATTGGTTTGTATGGCGGAGCTTGGTAACAGGCTCCGTTTGGTTTTATGTGCAGGGGAAAAGGACATTCCCCTACTCGATTGAACAGGAGCGTATACTCGACCAACTCATACTTGAAATCATGCTGCAGATTGAGTATAATTATTTATGTATTGAAAGGAACTGTTCAGAACAGTTTTTGTATGATTTAATGCTTGCGACGATGATGTATGGAATCACTACTATTGAATGACAAACGCTTTTAGAAGGACATAATGGATGGCAAGAAGAAAGGGATTAACTTTTTATCAGAAAAAGAAAAAACTGAATATCGTTATCGTCAAAGAAATTTTCAGCTGGTTTTTCTGGATATTTGCCTCAATGCTGCTTGCGGTTGTGACGGTTTTCTGTGTCGGGATGAAGACGAGTGTGATTGGACCCTCGATGGAGCCGAGTCTGTACAATGGACAGAGTATATTCTTGAACAGACTGATCTATAAGGTGGCATCGCCAAGGGAGGGAGATGTGATTGTATTTCTCCCAAATGGAAATGAAAAGTCGCATTATTACGTAAAACGTGTGGTAGGAGTTCCGGGGGATACACTGTACATAAAAAATGGTCTGTTGTATGTGAATGATGAGACTGTTGAGGAATATTTTAATGACCGGATTGCAGAACCGGGATTATTGGAAAGCAAAGTCACACTCGGGGAAGACGAGTATTTCGTGATCGGCGATAACTGTAATAACAGCGAGGACAGCCGTTCCGCGAATATTGGCACAGTCAAGAAAAGTTTTATCATAGGAAAGGCGTGGATGAAACTCGCTGCCGGTGACAGCAAATTAGGATTGATAGAGTAGTAAACGGAAAACAGAAAGGCATGATAATATATGGCGAATTACCAATGGTATCCGGGTCATATGACAAAAGCAAAACGGATGATGCAGGAGGATATCAAACTGATTGACCTGGTGGTCGAACTGGTGGATGCCAGAGTACCACTCAGCAGCAGGAATCCGGATATTGATGATCTTGGAAGAAATAAATCAAGGATCATTTTGCTGAATAAATCGGACTTGGCAGATACAAGGAAAAATAAGATATGGATGGAATATTTTGCAAATAAGGGATTTCACGCGCTGGAAATCAATTCAAGGACGGGTTCTGGCGTGAAATCGATTCAGAGTGTCGTACAGGAGGCTTGTAAGGAAAAGATAGAACGTGACAGGCGCAGAGGCATTCTCAACAGACCTGTGCGCGCCATGGTGGTTGGGATTCCGAATGTAGGAAAGTCTACATTTATCAATTCGTTTGCGGGAAGGGCGTGCACCAAGACCGGGAACAAACCTGGGGTGACGAAGGGAAAACAGTGGATTCGTCTGAATAAAGGGCTGGAACTGCTGGATACACCTGGTATTTTGTGGCCGAAGTTTGAAGATCAGACAGTGGGGCTGCGTCTTGCAATGATTGGCTCCATAAATGATGAGATTGTGCATCTGGATGAGCTTGCATATGATCTGATCAACTTTTTGTGCAGGGAATACCCAGGACTTTTGGAGAAAAGATATGATATAGAGATTTTAGATGATCAGGATGCTTATGACACAATCAAGGCAGTCTGTGTCAGCAAGAAGTGTTATCTAAAAGGTGAGGAACTCGACATTATGAAGGCATCTTCGATGATTGTGGATGATTTTAGAAATGGAAGAATAGGAAAAATTACATTGGAGATGCCAGAAGAATAATGGAAACAGAAACAATAGAAACAGGGGAAAATAAAATGAAGAACGTATTGAAGGAAATATTGAGCATCAGTATCTATCTGTTGTTAGTATTTTGTGCCGCATATATCATTGTCACATATGTGGGGCAGAGAACACAGGTGAGCGGAAGCAGTATGGAGACGACTTTGAGTGATGGGGACCATCTGATTGTTGACAAGATTTCATATCGCTTTGATGATCCGGAGCGGTTCGATATTATCGTATTTCCTTTTCAATATGACACAGATACATATTATATCAAACGAATTATCGGAATGCCGGGAGAGACGGTACAGATTGATGACAGTGGGAATATATATATAGACGGTGAGGTATTGGATGAGAACTATGGACGGGAGGTCATTCAAAGTCCGGGCAGGGCAGGTGATCCGATACAGCTTGGCGATGATGAGTATTTTGTGATGGGAGACAACCGGAACAATAGTTCGGACAGCAGGGATCCTTCCGTGGGAAATATTCATCGCAGGGATATTATCGGCAGAGCCTTTATCAGGATATGGCCTTTCTCGAAATTTGGAATATTGAAACACCAGTAAAAGTACCATATGGAAAGGACATGGATTTTGTGGAAAAGAAAATAGGAGAGATCAAAAATGAATTAAAGGCAGCATGCGAAAGTGAGCTGCCTGTTTTTGTGAAAACGTACGAGGGTGATGGGAGAAGTGGTGTGCAGGCGCTTGTGGCGAAGGCGAGGAAAGGAATTGACGCATACGAGAAAGAAAAAAAGCGCACAGAATGCATGAAAAAGTACGAAAAAGAATATGCTTCCTTTGGATATATCTGTGGGATTGACGAGGTAGGCAGGGGACCGCTCGCGGGACCTGTGGTGGCAGGTGCAGTCATATTGCCAAAGGACTGTCAGATCCTATACCTCAATGACTCCAAGCAGCTGAGCGAGAAAAAGCGCGAAGAGCTCTATGACGTGATTATGAAAGAGGCAGTGGCAGTGGGAATCGGGTATGCATCGCATGAACGGATTGATGAGATAAACATTTTACAGGCTACTTATGAGGCGATGCGTCAGGCAATCAGCAATTTGAGTGTACAGCCGGATCTGCTGTTAAATGATGCAGTTACGATTCCAGGGGTGGATATCAGACAGGTTCCGATTATAAAGGGAGATGCCAAGAGCGTATCGATCGCCGCGGCGAGTATTGTCGCAAAAGTGACAAGGGATCGTCTGATGGTGGAGTATGATAAAGCATATCCAGAGTATCATTTTGCAGATAATAAGGGATATGGGGCGCCAATTCATATAGAAGCGCTGAAAAAACATGGGGCAACACCTATACACAGAAAGAGTTTTATCAAAAATTTCATTGAAGAATCATTGGAGATAGATTGAGGACAAATCACTTGGAGGGAAGCTTATGGAAAGCTTTTTATCGGGATTTTCGCATAGTTATGAAGGGACACAGGTAGGACAGGGGTATACAGGAAATGTGAGCTTATCAGGGAGTGCGGGGTCTGTCAGCGCGCAGGGAGTTGACGTGACGCAGCTGCAGCCCGGCGACACATTTCAGGGTGAGATTGTCTCTGTAAATGGCGAGGATGTTCAGATACAGCTGACAAACGGGCAATATATGGCGGCGAAGCTTGAGCGCGATGTACAGGTGGCGCTCGGACAGTTTATGAATCTGCAGGTGCAGTCCAACAAGGATAACAGAGTGGTGTTAAAGCCAGTCTATGACGGAAGAATGCAGATGTTGAGAGTGGGAGAGGCGGCACTCAGGGCAGCGCATATGGCTGTTAGTGATAGAAATCTGACACTTGTGTCAACATTATTGGAAAACGGAATGTCAATCAACAAGAATACATTGATGTTGTTTAACCGTCTGACGCTGCAGAACCCTGGTGCAAGCATGACCGATTTGATTAAATTAAATAAACTGCAGCTTCCAGTCAATGACAACAGTCTTACCCAGCTTCAGAATTATCAAAATATGGAGCACAAACTGCTCGATGGCATTAGAGAAGCTTCGGACGAAATTCTAAAGCTCTATGATACATTGACTGGAAAAGCAGATGTGCAGGGGAACCAGACTGTGTCTGCGAATGCTGTTCCTGAGCAGGGAACCTTACCAGGGCAGGCAGCATTGGAAAATGGCGGGAAATTTATGGAACAGGTGCTTGTGCTGCTTGCAGGTGAGGAAGGGCAGACAGGAGAAACGCAAGCGGCTGTAACTGGAAATAACAGTGCCGCAGTTCCGCCAGAAGGACAGAATATACGGCCAGGAGCAGAAACTGTTGTTCAAGACAATGAGGAAGCAGGAGCAGGGAACGCATCTGTCATAAAAGACAATCTGCAGGAATCAGCAGTGGCAGAATCCACTGGTGACAGGACGGCAAGGACAGACAAAGAAGCCGGACAGCTGCCGAAACAGGAAGCAATGCCAAAGGAGACACAGAAAAACGTACAGCAGAGCCAAAGACCGCTTGATACAATTCTTGCGCAGTTAAAAGGGGAAAAACCACAGGCACTTCCCAATAAGATCATTTCGCTTATAAGAGAAGGGATCAAGGACGGAAAGCTTGAAATCAAGGATATGAAGCAGCTGTTAATGGACGGCGATCCGGGAAAGCAGCTGACAGCAGAACAAAAGGCGGCGATATTCCGCTCAGAGCCATTTAAGTCGATGCTCAAAAACGGACTGCAGAAACAATGGACACTGACACCACAGGAATTGACGCGGGAAGGCAGGGTGGAGGAATTCTATCAGAAGCTTGCAAAGGAAAGCAGTCAGTTGTCGCGCATGATGAACGAGGCGATGCAGGCAAGTGGTCAAAGCGGAAGTGGTACACAGGCGCGTGCCATGGGAAATATCAGCGAAAATGTGGAATTTATGAATCAGATGAACCAGATGTTCAACTATGTACAGCTTCCATTGAAACTGAGCAATTCCCAGGCGCATGGGGATCTGTATGTCTATACGAACAAAAAGAACTTGGCGCGTAAGGATGGTATGCTCACAGCGTTTTTACATCTGGATATGGATAATCTGGGGGCATTGGATGTCAGTATTTCCCTGCAGACGGAGCGAAATCAAGTTACCACAAAATTTTATCTTGATGAAGATTCCATCGCATTAGTTGAGGGGCATATTGATGAACTGGCGCAGAGACTTTCGAAAAAGGGCTATCAGTGCAAGAATATGATTCTCGAGAAGGAGGAGGACAAGACTGTTCTCGAGCACATGGAGGAGCAGGTGGCAGGTGGCAGCGCGGTGTTGAGTTATCAGACGTTTGATACGAGGGCATAAAACGATTTCATAATTCTAAGAGCATAAAGGGCATGCTCTAAGAATTACGAAATTGTTTTAGAACGAACGCAAAGGGCAGCGTTCGTTCGGGAGTCGTAGGGCACAAATATAGGGGGTGTTGTTGATATGGCAGGGGATAAAAAGCAAAAAGTAAAACAGGCCGTGGCGTTGGAGTATGATCCGGCAGACAGTGCACCCAGGGTGATTGCAATGGGGCGGGGGGCTCTGGCGGATAAGATTATCGAGCAGGCAAAGCAGGCAGATGTGCCTGTTCACAAGGATGACAAACTTGCAAATACGCTGTCAAAGCTGCAGATTGGTGATATGATACCGCCGGAGCTCTATGAAGTGGTGGCGGAAATCCTTATGTTTGTGGACAGCATGGATAAGATCAAGGCAAAGGTAAGTGCCTATCAGAATGGCGGTAAAAAACAATAGATACGAGGGTGTGAATGAATACCAGAAAAAAAGGTGCTGCATATGAGCAGACTGCCATAGAATATCTACAAAGGCAGGGAGTGGTAATATTAGAGCACAATTACAGAAACCGCAGGGGTGAGATTGACATTATTGGAAGAGATGGCGAGTATACTGTGTTTTTTGAGGTAAAATACCGCAAAGACAATACCAAGGGATATCCTGTGGAGGCAGTGAATTACGGCAAACAGCGGACGATATGCAGGGTGGCGGACTATTACCGGATGATGCATCGCATGGGGGATTTCTCTCCCGTTCGGTATGATGTGGTTGCGATCTGCGGAGAAGAGATCACATGGTATCAAAATGCATTTGAACATATTGATCGGTGAACATGCCTGGTATACATACAAAGTATTATAGGGAAAACGATTTCTTAGAGAGGAAGTTTGAAAGAAGATTGATATATGTGCCAGAGCACGCAAGGGGTATCAGTATGAATATGGAAGAACAAATTATCAGGTATGGCAGCAGGGGAACCTGCAGGCTTGATTTTGACAATAAAAATAAGGAAATGATATATTTCACATTTGCAAGTCTGGAACAGACAGGCATTGTGGAGCATTTTTTCTCAACCAGATACGGCGGAGTGAGCAGCGATTATCTGTATTCCCTCAATTTCAGTTATTCGCAGGGTGATACAAAAAAAAATGTGGATGAAAATTATAGAAGGGCTGCGGCGCATCTGGGTATGACAAGCAGCGATATCGTCTGTTCACAGCAGACACATACCACAAATGTGCGCAAGGTGACTGCTGCCGACAAAGGAAAAGGAGTAGTCTGTGAACGTGATTATACCGATGTAGATGGTCTGATCACAAATGAAAAAGGGATTATCCTGGCAACTTTTTATGCGGATTGTGTACCGCTTTTTATTGTAGATCCTGTAAATCGGGCAGTCGGACTGTCGCATTCCGGCTGGCGTGGAACCGTCGGAAAAATGGGGAAGGTGACTTTGGATCGAATGCGGGAAGAGTATGGCACAAAGCCGGAGGAGGTAAGAGTCGCAATCGCACCCTCCATCTGTCAGGGCTGTTATGAGGTGAGTGAGGATGTCGCGCTTGCCTTTGGGGAGGCTTTTGCGCAGGAGGATGCAAAGGCGGAAGCGTACCTTGCGCGGTATAAGCAGGAATATACGCAGAAGGAGATCAAGGATTGTCTGATGTATCGGAAAGAAAATGGCAAGTACCAGCTCAATCTGTGGTATGCGAATTACAGAGTATTTCGCGATGCAGGAGTTCCAGACGAAAATATTGAAGTGACAGATGTGTGTACCTGCTGCAATGCCAAACTGATGTTTAGCCATAGAGCCAGCAGAGGAAAGCGCGGGAATCTTGGGGCATTTATGATGTTGAAGTAAGGAACGGCAGTCAGAAGTAGTAGAGCCAACAGTATACAAATAGTCAAAGGAGATTGAATATAATGATTTTAATTCCTTATGATTCTCAATTATGGACAATATACAAGGGAGCATACGGCAATATGTGCGAGGACGTAAAAATTGTCATGGGAGATATAATGGATATTTCGTCTTCATCAAAGCTGGAAAGATTGGATTTGGAAGAGAAAAACGATTATGACACTGCTTATGAAAACCTTTGGGCAAATCTGTTACATCAGGCGGATTTTTATGAAGCTACGTATATTGTAATGCCTTACATGGTTAAGCTTCTGGAAAAAAACGAGGGTAATTTCGACAGGTTGTTTTCCATGATCTCTAACATAGGATGGTGTCTGGCGACGGATATTCCGTATTATACAAGAAGGATCAACAAAACTGTATTGAGCAGTTATGAAAGCGTTTATAATAGTTATGAGAGCGCAGTTTCAATCATTCGGGAAAAAACAAAAGATTTTATCAGAAATAACTTCGAAGAAATAAAGGCCAGGGATGCTGATGAGAAATGGATGTTTTCCCTGTCGGTAATGGCGATTTTATTTGACAGAGAAGCCGCTTACGAGTTATATATGACCGACTGGGAAGAGGGCTGTATACGTATAAAATGCGATCAGTGCGGCTATGATGACGAAAATAATTACTTTGACGATGAGAGTTTTCTCAAAAGCATTACCCCTGCGCCGCCTGTACAGTGGGACGGAATAAATTATGACAATACATATGCGTGGTTTGGAAGTTTTCTTCGTGATTTGGAGGTTGAAGAAGCTGATCTTGTCCCTTATTTATATGGAATATATACATGCCCTGAATGTGGTGAGAAAAAAATGATTATTGATTTTATGAAGTCTGAATTGTCAGACTAAGGTGCAATTTTGAATGAGACACAGAAGGGGGCAATAACTGATAGATGAGTGGAGAAAGTCATATCAAACCATACATACACCATGCGAAATATTACGAGACAGACCAGATGGGGATCGTTCATCATTCCAATTATATCCGGTGGATGGAGGAGGCAAGGATGGACGTCATGAGCCAGTTTGGGATCTCTTACCGGGACATGGAGGAGCAAGGAGTGATCAGCCCTGTAGTCTCTGTGTCCTGTCAGTACAAAAGTATGGTGCATTTCGATGACACAGTGCAGATTCAGGTAAAAGTCGTAAAGTACAACGGCGTGCGGCTCGACCTGGAATACGAAATGACAGACAGCATCACCGGCGAACTTCGTACCAAGGGGACAAGCACACATTGTTTTTTGGACAGGGAGGGGCGTGTTATTTCATTGAAGCGTGACCGCCCGGAGATTGATGAACAATTCCGGCTGATGTCAGGAAGTGTTAAGATAAGCTATTGATTGGTATGTGTGCCAGAGCACACAAGGGATATAAGAGTGATAGATATATTACGAAAGGGGAGATGAAAAGAGATGGACATTGCACCGATTTACGAACTACAGAACCGTCTGCGGTCAGCTGCTATTGCGGGGGTTAATCTGCTCCAGGAGGATTTTCGGTTAAAGCGCGCCGCGGAAGCAGTAAAACCGCTGGAGGGAGCATCACCAGTCTTTGCGAAGCTGAACCAGCAGATGACAGTATTGTTGTCAGCAGACTGCACAAACCCGATGGCAGTATTGTTGGATGCTCTTGTCCTGGCTGATGCAGTGATTTGTACACTGGGAGCCGTTGAAGCAGTTGGGGAAATTCAGCCATTAGAGATTGATATGGTGGCAGATCGGGTGATTGTCAATGCGCCATGTTCAAAGGTGAAAGCATTGATCAAAGCACTCACGACCAGCGGCAGTGGAAACTGCACATTTGTCCAGGATATGCACAAAACTTCTCCTGAGATTTTCAAAGATTACCGTGTGCGCCATGCACTGGTTCATGCACTTGGGGCTTCGTATGCAGAACTTGCAGAGATGGTGAAAGAGTGGCTTATGGAGGATGATGCTTCCGTTCTTCCGTTACTAAAAAAGGATTTTGATCCAAAAGGAAAGAAAGAGATGCAGCGCAGACTTGAGGTTATCTATACGATCGCAGGGAAAAAGGAAAATGATTTTTATCTCCAGATGCTTGCGGGTGCGGAAAAAGATATCCGGTTGGAGTTGATCAAGTGTCTTGGAGAGGAACCTTCGAATAAGGAAATTCTTCTTGATATGGCAAATACAGAAAAGGGCAAAAACAAACAGGCGGTGTTGAACATTCTCGCTGGCATGCAGGATGACAGGATTGATGCGATTTTTGGAAAGATGGTTCAGAAAAAGCCGGAAGATGTCTGCGAATATCTGGTCACATCAGCAACAGAGGGTGCGTCCGGAATCATCGCACATCTGTGTATGGAGCTGCTGCCAGCAATATTGGAGATACAGGAGGTGCAGGAGCGCACGGATGATGAGAAACTGAAGATAAAAAGGTTTTGCAGAAGTGTGGAGGCATTGGCTGGCAAACGCGGCGATGACGTGGTGAAATGCTATAGACTGCTCCTTGATCATAAAGAAAGGCTGGATATTCTGGCGGGGGATGAGATTGGATATTATGTCGTGGAATCTCAGTTTGAGGATGCAAAGGAGAGGAAAAAGCGCCATACATGGGAAGAGACGATCGGCATGCACCTTGCAAATTCGCTTGTTGTTAACAATGATCAACAGATTGCGGCGTTTGCAATGGAACAATATGAGAATCAGGATGGAAAGCAAAAGAATGACAATTTTCTGACTGCTGCCGCGTTGGCAAAACTGTATGAGGGCGGTGACTGTACAGTCTGGTATGAGGAGCAGATACAGGCAAAGACAGAGCACAGGGACGCGGAAGGCAGACGGGACGCGATCAGAGCAGCCCTGCAATACGTGAGGTGGGATGAAAGAAAGCATGAATATACGATGTATGGGTATGTTCATGGATATTGCGGCGCGCAATACTGCCGCGGTGGGATGTATGGCTATCGAAATGCTTATTATAACTTACGTGAGGATGTCGATAAGCGTTTCTGGCGTGTGCTCGATATTCCGAATGCCGAGAGTATTATTCAGTGGATGATGAAATATCAATGGGATGAGTTGATTTATTGCTGGACAGACAGAGATGATAAAGCCGAATGCGCGAAAATGGGAGAATGGTTCTACAACAAATTTTTTGATATGGATCATGTACCGTCTCCCATTGTCAGACACAGGATGCTTCGGTATCTGGATTATCTAAATGGTTACAAATGGACGAAGTGTAAGGGACTTGCGGAAGTTTTTGCATTGCGGGGACTGCCATTCGTGGATTCCTATCAGATACAGAGCTTTTTTGAAAATCTGCCTGGAAGCAGGGAGGATGCAAGGGCAGAGATGGATGTCTTTATCAAGCTGGCAGAGGAGAATAAGATTAAAGGTATTAGCGAAAGCGGAGTAAACTATTACAAGAATCTACACGAGCAGATTTTTCCAGAATGATAAGGAGTTGCTTACAAATCAATCAAAAGGAGAGTTTGTCTTAATGTATGCGAAAACGAAACCTGTACGATTCGATGAATTGGATTGGAATCAGTTAATATCCATCATTTCAAGAATTTGAACAGTTACTGGAATAAACTGGTCGATTCGTTTGTTACTGAAAATAATTGTAATATTTATGTGCAATACAAATCATAAAATGAATAAAAATATAGGAAGGAATGAAAATTAT
>JAIEEY010000077.1:0-16042 GCA_029067205.1 Lachnospiraceae bacterium | reverse complement strand
CATAAAACGGCAGGAAAATATCCCAGAAGGGTGGATTTGTCAAGCTTGAGCGGACGCAGGACGATACGCTTTACATGGGCGAATGCACAGGAAGCGGCAAGAGCAATTATATCACATCGGCAGATTACATAGACGAAAACAATCCAGTATTCCGCTGTTCCTGCCCCAGCAGACAGTTCCCCTGCAAACACAGTCTGGGACTGCTGTATGAGATCCTTGCGAAAAAGGAATTTGGTATCTGCGAAGTTCCGGAGGACATTCAGAAGAAACGCGATAAGAAGCAGGCAAAGGAAAATAAGGCAAGTGAGGCTGCAAAGCCGGAGAGCGAGATGACCGAGGAGGAAAAGAAAAAGGCGGAGAAGAAAAAGGCGTCCGCCGCAAAGACTGCGAAGAATGCAAGGGTGAAAAAGTTAAAGTCACAGCTCGAGGGGCTTGATCTGGTGGAAAAAGTGGTCAATGACCTGATGGCAGCAGGTCTTGGTACGATCGGGGGCGCATCGCTCAAAACGTATCAGCAGCTTGCAAAGCAGATGGGCGACTATTACCTTCCAGGGCCGCAGAGATTGTGCAATCAGCTATTGATCGAGATCACGGCATTTCAGAAAGATCAGGACGAGTCTCACTATGATGCGGCTATCAGCGTACTTGAAAAACTGTGGACTTTGATCAAGAAATCACGCCAGTATATCAACGAAAAGCTTGAGAATGACGATGTGACACTGGAAGACACTGTATTGTATGAGGAACTTGGTGGTATCTGGAAGCTTTCAGAGCTGGAAGAGTTAGGCAAGAGCAAAAAGAATGCAAGTCTGATGCAGCTTTCATTCTGGGTGACTTACGATGAGGCGCGCAAAGAGTATATTGACACAGGCTGCTGGGCGGATTTGGACAGCGGAGAAATCTTTATGAACTACAACTACCGCCCGCTGAAATCCTTAAAATATGTCAAGCAGGAGGACAGTGTCTTTGGCGTTGCAAAAGTGCCGAGTGCTGTATTCTATCCGGGCGACGGCAATGTCAGGGTTAGATGGGACGGCGCGCAGATCCGCGCGTATGAGCAGGCGGATTACGAGGCGATCTTTCAGCACGCAGTTACCTCTGTGAAACAGGAGGCAAAAGCAGTCAAGAATTTCCTGAAAAATGCGATGACACAGCCTATGATGATCAAGCTGATCGCATTTAACCGAATCGGAAAAATAGGCGAGGATTTTGTGCTGGCAGACAAAAATGACGACACGATTCTTCTGGGAAATATGCCGGATATGGAGGAGACAATACTGCGCCTCTCCATGCTTCCGAATGGCGCACTGCTTGAAAATCAGGTGCTGCTGGGTGCATTTTATTACAATAAGGAGAACCAGAGACTCATGGTGCAGCCGCTGAGCATTATCACGCATGATGCGGTGGTACGCCTGCTGTACTAATACATAATGAAATAGCGTAAATATTGGGTAATCATCTGTTTGGAGGTTTGATTGATGGATACAACACCAATTTATGAATTGCGCGAACGTCTTCGTGCTGCTGCCATTGCAGGGACGAATTTGTTATCGGAGGATTTCCGGCTAAGGCGTGCACATGAGACATTTCAGTTATTGGAGGCTGCTTCCCCTGTCTTTGCAAAGGTGGGGCAGATGACAGAGCGGCTGCTATCACCAGACTGCCAGAGTCCGCAGGGGGCACTTCTTGATACAATATCGCTGGTGGACGCTGTGATCTGCACGCTCGCAGCAGCAGAGGGAAAGGGCGAAGTTGAGTCCCTTGATCCAATCAGTATGGGCGAGAATGCCGCAAACAGGATCGTGAATGCCCCTTGCTCCAAGGTGAAGGCGCTGATTAAAGCATTGACAACAAGCGGCAGCGGAAACTATTTATTTCTGAGGGATATGCATACTTTCAACCCTGAAATTTTCAGTGATTACAGGGTGCGGTATGCAATGGTGCAGGCACTTGGTGCATCTTATGCAGAACTGGCAGAAATGGTGAAGGGGTGGCTTGCAGAGGAAGACAAGACAATCATTCCACTGCTGAAAAAGGAGTTTGACCCAAAAGGCAAAAAGAGCATGGTGCGCCGTGTCTGGCTGATTGAGCATATTGCAGGGGCAGCGGAAAATGATTTTTATACAGAAATGCTGGAAACCGCGACAGGAGAAGTGCGCTCTGCATTAATTGAGACTTTGCGCCATGAGCCTTCTAATATCAATCTGTTATTGGACATGCAGAAGACAGAAAAAGGTAAGAATAAGCAGCTTGTACTGAATATGCTTGCAATGATGGAAGATGAGCGCTGTTATGGGATTTTTCACGAACTGGCGGAGAAAAAGCAGCCATCGGAAGTCATTGGGTACCTGCTTCCTTCCACGACGGACTGTGTATCGCGCGTGATTGTTGAACTATGCGAAAGACAGCTTTCCGATCTTCTTGCAATACCGCAAGCTGAATGGGGTTCTGAGACAGCAGATCAGAGAATGGGAGTGTTCGGGCAGACGATACAGGCGCTGGTTGGAAAGCATGGCGAGGCGGTCTGTGCATTTTATCGCAGGATGCTTCTGCAGAGGGATATCCTTGGGCAGATCAGCAGAAGAAAACCCGTAATAGATATTCTGGAATTTTCGGAGACAGTAACGCGCAGGGTGGGATGGCCTTTGGGAGAGAGCAGGCTGGATGCTTTGGGGAACTACAGTTTTCCCACGCGCAGCAAAGATTTTGTGCGCAGCAAAGAGTTTACATGGGAGGTTGTGGTCGGAAGGCTTATGGCCCAGTCGCTTATCGTTTATCCTGATGAAGATCTGATGAAAATGGTTTTGAATTTATATGAAAAGGATAAGAACATCAATTTCCTGACAGCGGCAGCGGTTGTCAAAATCCTTGGGGAGGAGGACTGCACAGGCTGGCTTGATGAAAGTGCAGCAGGTCAGGCGGAACAAAATGAGTTAGAGCGTGCATTTGTCTGCTTTTCGTGGAACAGAAAGATAAAAAGCTATGTGGTGGATATGAGATATCAGCATAGATACGACGACTGCCGTGAAGCGGTCTTTCGGAGGGTACAGATTCCGCATGCGAGGGAGATTGCAGACTGGATGCTGGCACATCGCGGAGAATCGACCGATGCGATCTTGAACCGGTGGATTAACACGACAGACACGGAGCAGTGTGAAAAGTATGGAAGGTATTTTTATGAGCGGGCATCTGCAATCGTGGACAATGAGGAGTATCTGCGATACATGAGAAACTGTGGCTGGAAACAGTGTAAGGGGCTTGGAACAGATTACGCCAAAACAAAAGTCCACAGCTATGGTTTTTGGATACTCAACGATTATCTGCATAATCTGCCTGGGGATGCGCAGGCAATCCTCGAAGAAACGAGTGCCGTTGCAGATTTAGTCAGGTCGGGAGAGGTGGAGCTGAACACGCCGGATAGTGTTGAAGCCTGGGCAGACCAGCTCAAGGATTTGTCGTTGTACAATGCTTTGAGAGACAATGATTAAAAGCAGCACCTTTTTGATCAAGATGGATAGGAGAATAGTAGGAATATGAAAAAAACATCAAAAATTGTCGGAATCATATTGTTTTTGCTGGGGGCAGTTCTGCTGTTTGCCGGCAGAAGATTTATCGTCCCCGCATTCAGCACGCCGGTTGACATTGAGGAGGAAGGAATGGGAGCGGTTGAGCTAAACTCTGCAGTTGAGACAGATTTGTATATGGTCTTTGAGCGTTTCTCCAGACGGGACAGCAGAGATTATCATGTAATACCAGTATGGAGCGGGGAATATGGCTACTTTATTCCACTTTCCATACCCAGTGAGAATGCAGGAGATTATACCGGGGTTGTGGATGAGACGATGGATTTCGCATATGGATATACCAATAGTTATGGTACAGAGACGGTGCATTTCCAGGGTGTTGTCCTGGAAATGGATGATACAACTTCAGGCAAGATGAAAGACTGGTTCCGCGAGACAGGGCTTTTTGAGCGGGAGTCAGATATGGATGAAGCAATGCTTCCATATATGTTATATCAGGTGAATCTGACCGGCGTAAAGGAGAATACGATTCTGTTTGCATGGATTATGATCGTCGGACTTGTGTTTCTCTGTGTCGGAATCTTCCTCCCTTCTGAGGTGAAGGTGGTGCCGAAACTGAAAGAGACAAAGATCAACGGCGTCACCTATCGGGTGGAGCAGTTCAGGGTGTTAAACAGCCTGATTATGAAAGGAAAGAAGCAGGAGGCGCAAAATCTTCTTACCGGAAAATTTAATGTGGAGCCTGGCTATGCGGCTTTTGTGGTTGACAACTGGAATGAATACTTTTATTGATGGAAGAAAAAAGGAGACTGTTTATGAGCAATTGTTTTGACAAACGGGTGGAATATGCGGTAGATCAGCTCTGGGTGAGACGGAATAAGGCGGAGGGAGACAAGGCAAAACAGATGTTGGAGCAGGCCGCAGAAGAGGGAAATGCAGATGCATATTACTTTCTTGGGCGCTGTTATCTGGGGGACTGTTTTATCGATCCTGTCTTTGGATTTGAGGAAAATGAATATAGGGGGATTGAATGTTTTCGGAAGAGCATAGAACTTGGAAGTGCGGTGGGAATGTTTGCAAGCATGCGTCTTGCGGGATTTATACCGCCCAATGGTACATTTGTGCATCCGCCTTATCACTCGCTCAGGGAAATATGGGATGTGGTGGAGGCATATGCCAACGACGGGCAGGCGTTCTGTCAGCTTTTGATTGGAAATGCTTACTACTTTGGAGATGTGATCAAGTTTTTTCAATATCCCAATGTGACCGAAGAAATGATTCGTGGATATATGTACAAGGCAATGCAATACTATGATATGAGTCTTGCAAACGGAAACTTTTTTGTTCTCCAAAATTATCTCAATATCCTGACATCAGGTGAGCATGGTATGCCAAAGAATCACCAGAAGGAGATGGAATTGATCAACCTTGGAGCGAATAACGGAGTAGGTTTTTGTGAGCTTAGAATGGGCGACACCTATGGCATTGATGACGCGCTGACTGCCTTGGAGTATTATCAGAGGGCTTTGGAGCATGGTGAGACAAGGGCATATTCCAGACTTGGAAAGGTTTATTTTAGAGGAGGGCGTGGTCTTGCGAAAGACTATAACAAAGCCATGGAGTATTTCCGCATTGCGCGGCAAGAGAGTAACTGGGTATCTGACATGCTTGGCATGTGTTACCTGAAAGGCTGGGGAACGCCGGTGGATTATGCGGCGGCAAAGCGGGAATTTGAGGAATATCCGGGGGAACGGTTGAGTGCAATCGGACTGGGCGAGATTTATGCATACGGACTTGGCGTACCAGTCGATATCAAGAAAGGCTTTGAGTACTGGGATAAATTTCCGGCTGATATCCGTGTGATTGAGAATAAGCGCAATTTTAAGAAGACCTTGTTTGGGTGGAAGCGCAAGAAGGCTTAGATTGGAAAGTGTAAAATACGACAGGGCTGCTAAGAATGGGAATCGAAGTTATGATTTCTGAAATGTGAAGGGAGGACAGAATGAGGCGCAGGTTTAACATAACAGGATCTTGTAAACCGCAAAGACATTATATGGTAAGACTTGATGACAGGTTAAAAAAGATAAAAGAAGAGTATGTTGATGAGGGCAGCTATTTCGTGATCAACAGGGGACGGCAGTATGGAAAGACAACGACGCTGGATGCACTGGAGAGCTATTTAAAAGAGGAGTATATTGTCATATCACTGGATTTTCAGCTGATGGGGACGAAAGATTTTGCGGATGAGGCAGTATTCACGCATTCTTTTAGAAAAGATATTTGTATGGCGCTGGAGGAGATGGAAGATCAGATGATCACTTTGCCGCAGACAACGTCTGAGAGCGCTGGTTATGGCTTAAAGGAATTGTTTATTGATTTGAGCAGTATGTGTAAAAACAGTCCTCGCCCAATCGTGTTGATGATCGATGAGGTTGACAGTGCAAGTAATAATCAGGTTTTTATCGATTTTCTGGCACAGCTTAGGGGATATTATCTGAAACGCGATAAAAAGCCAATTTTTCATTCGGTAATCCTTGCGGGTGTGTATAGTATTAAAAACTTAAAACTTAAATTGCGTCCCGAGTCTGAACACCAATACAACAGTCCATGGAACATCGCTGCTGATTTTGACATTGATATGAGTTTTTCTGCTGATCAGATTGCATCTATGCTTGAAGAGTATGAAGCAGATCATCATACCAGTATGGATGTTCCAAAAGTAGCAGAGGAAATACATCAATATACGTCTGGATATCCTGTTCTTGTTTCATCCATATGTAAGCGTATTGATGAAAAAATTGCTGGAAGTGACGGTTTTGATAATCTTAAAAAAGCATGGTCAAAGGAAGGTGTGGCAAAAGCGGTCACAGAGATGTTAAAGGAGAGCACGCCGTTATTTGAAAGTATGGTGAAACAACTTGACCAGTACAAGGAGCTGTGCTCCATGATTGAAGATATCCTTTACCAGGGAAGAAAGATACCATTCAGTCCCGATGAAAAATCGGTCAGCATAGGTATCATGTTTGGATTTCTGACAGAGAAAAACGGTCAGGTTGCGATCGCGAACCGTATCTTTGAGATGTATCTGCTGAATCTTTTTATGACAAAGGAGGCACTTGAGAGTGAGGTATTCATAAAGGGCGGGAGGGATAAACCCCAATTTATCAAAGGTAACAGGCTCGATATGGATTTGGTTCTGACAAAATTTGTCGAATATTTTGATGAGATTTACGGCAAAAAAGATATGGATTTCATTGAAAAATATGGGCGGAAATTCTTCCTGTTATATTTAAAGCCGATTATTAATGGTACAGGAAATTATTATATTGAAGCGCAGACAAGGGATGAGCGGCGGACGGACGTCATTGTCGATTATCTCGGGGAACAGTTTATTGTTGAGCTGAAAATCTGGCATGGCAGGGAATACAATGAAAGAGGAGAAAAGCAGCTTACAGAGTATCTGGATTATTACCATAAGGATAAAGGCTATATGCTAAGCTTTAACTTTAACAAAGAAAAGGAAATCGGAGTAAAAGAGATTCAAGTCTGTGGGAAGACAATTGTGGAGGCGGTTATCCAATTAACCCATAAAAAACCTACATCATATATTGAGGTTACAATGGATTATGACGCGATAGTGCAAAGTTAAAGGTTTGGACATGCCATATGTAAGTCAATAACAGAGTATGTAAAGGAATTTGAAGATGCGTTAAGGCATTTTGGAGTAATTGAATAATTTAAACAGTAAGCATAAGGGCATTACCATTTAGAGAATAAATTGGTAGTGCCTTTATTTTTGTTGTTTAAAATTAAGAAAGGAAGTAATCAGTATGGCAAAAGTTAATAATGCAGTTCGGGTAATAGAATTTGAAACAGAAAATGATTTGTATGCACATATGGAGAATGATTTAGTCAGTTGCTTTGATGACCAGATTCAAGATGCTACAAATTGAAGAATATCCAAGTGTTAAATGAAAACCATGCGATCTTATATTTTGAGGAAGATATAAATACAATCATGGTGAGATTCATTCACAATGGAGAAGTATTAGATATGGAAGAAGCACCGGACGATATAAGTTATTTTACAATTCAGGAAATTTCATTATTAGATAGCTTAGGTGTTATTACTATTGATGATACAGAATATGACATTGAAGAAATTAAGTATGTAATGGATGTTTATGGTGTACGCCATGCAGATATTTATTTGAATTAAGAAAGTGAGGAACATTTTATGACAAGTAACAAAACTAAACAGTATGAAAATGAACAGTATAAAAGGACACCTGATCCTATAATGGATTCTGGTTTTACAAATTATGAAAGGCTCATGGTGGAATTAAATAATCGTATGTACTATGAAAAAGAAACATATGAAAAATTTCTGAATGAAAATGGACTGCTTGCAGAAGAAACATTTGATAAGAATACAGATCACGCACAGCTATTGGAAACAGTATATTCCATTCTGCAGACTTTACTTAGTAACATTGATATGTACAGAAAAATTGAGACTGAATTTGTTACGTCCGGGCAAGCTGCAACAGCTTTACAGAACCGATTAAAAGACCTTAGAGCAGAGATAAACCGTATCAAAGCAGAAATGCACTATGAGGATTCTAATTTTTCATTTATGTATTTTACACGATAGGAAAGGAGAAGTATCTATATGGGTGCAAATTTAATGTATTCGCCACTTGAATCAGTATTTGAAGCAACCATGCAACGAGAAGGAAGATTGCTCACTACATATTCAAGTGGTACAGAATTTAGAGCGTTTTTTAGGATAAGAAATGATATCGAAAACCAAAGAGAAACAATCGTCATATATTATGATGTAACTGCACCAGTTCATTCAGGAACACTTGTAAGAATTGGAAATGAAGTGTTTCTGGCATTAAACAAAGAAACCGTTGAAAATGATGTTTATTATAAGTCCACATTGATTAAGTGTAATGGAATATATAATGAAAATAATGGAATGATTCACAGTATTCCGTTTTATAGTGACAATATGAAATCATCAGTATCGGTAGGGAATAACATTATTTCTATGTTGAATGGTAATGTTGAACTTTTGATGGAAGAAAATTCTTTAACAAAACAAATTCAAATAAATGATTTTTTTAATGAGTTTAACAGAACTTTCAAAGTGACAAATAAATATACAATAGATGGGATCACACATCTTATAGCAGAAGTACAAGCAGATCAGAAACCTAATGTTGTATTTAGCGTCGAAATTGATGGATTATCATCATATGTGGCTGAACCAAATACTACCATTCAATTAACAGCTACGCCATATATTAACGGTGGCATAACAACAGGAGCAACTTTTGATTGGACAAGTTCAGATAATTCTATTGCAAAAGTTGACAATACTGGAAAAGTGACATTCATTTCTGAAGGAGAAGTGGAAATTACAGTTGTATGGATGGAAAGAAATGTAATGGATACTACCAATACGATTATTGTTACTAATGATGCAAATGTAGAAGTATGGACTATGACAATAAAAGGCAAAGAAGATTTAAAAATTGGATTCGCAAGAACTTATACTTTTGTCACTATGGTAAATGGAGAGGAAACGTACTTATCAGGAGTAGAGTATGAAATTATCAATCAATCTGTTCCTATTGATTTTGTAACAGAAGATTTTGATACAGGTAATAATACATTGAAATTACTTGTCGAAGATGATGATTTATATGACGAAACATTTACTATCAGAGCATACCATACAGAAAAAGATATTGAAGCCTTGATGAATATTCGCTTGGAAAGTCTGTATTAAAAAATGAGCCTTATGGATAAATATCATAAGGCTCTCTTTTAAGGAAATTATTATTGTATGATTATTTATTTTGTTTATTCAATTTATCAATAAGTTCAGTGAATACATTGTCTGGATATTTACGGTCAAATCTTTCGTATACAAAATCAATAATAGTATAAATAGCATCGTAATCGTCTTTGGAAATACCTTGTACTTGTGATAAAAAATTTGCATATTCAACAGTTGGAGGAATTAACATTGCGCCCATAGCATCAGAAATTAAATCAGTTGAATTTAAAAAGTTGGTTACGTTTTCTTTGGTAATTTGTAGTTTTTCTTCTGGAGTGCCCATGAATTTACAAAATTCATTCATGTATCGTGCAAATAAAACAAATGGATTCATAAGTAATTCATGAATTGTTTTAAGAAAATCATCGCTTTTTCTGGCAACACAATAAAGAATATATACATCATTTAAAACAGAAGTCATAACTTCTTGGATATCTAAGTAGTTTTTTAATGCTGCATCAGATAATTTTGTGTCAAATAATTGTCCTGTATTTTTCTCTATAATCTTTACCATATCAAGTGATTCAGGTGTGCGTGTATCAGTACGCCCAATTAACCAATCTGTTGTTACATTAAAATAATCAGCTATCTTTATAAGAATATCATAGGATGGTTCACGTCCTTTCATATAGTAGGAAAGGTTTGGTACTGTTATGCCTAATTGTTCAGATAGTTCTTTAAGGGTTGCACCGCTTTCATCCTTTAACAACCTAAATCTATCAGAAAATTCACTCATTTGGGCTACCTCCAATCTTCTTACTATTATAGCGGAAATTTATTTGATTGTCAATTTGATAATGATATAAGTAAATAAATTAACGAATAAACAGAAAGACAAAAAATAAAAAATATTTTTGCGATTTTGTTAAAAATTTTCTTGACACATAAAAACATAGGTGTTATGATGCTATTAACGAAAAGACAAAATAACATACAATTAAATCAACAAATAGTTAAAAGGAGAATTCACCATTTGAGTAAGAAGAGTTGGAAACGAAAAGAATGTGACGGTTGTAAATCATACAATACAGAGTGTAGGCAAGGGGCGTGTAGCCTTTATCCGTATAGGACAGGTTATAAACCCCAAAAAAATTTACCTTTAGCGGAAACGTCAGATACATCTTAATGCAATGTCCTTACAATACCAAGATAATATAAAGATAATGTCAAAGAAAGGAGTGGTATATGTGTATGAAATGAAGCGTAGAAAAGGCAGTGGATATGCGATACAAACATATGAATTGAACCGCCTGGACTACATAATTTTAGACACGCTATATGATGGTGGTTTTAAAGATTATTACCATGCAATCACCATTGCAGAAATATTGGAATTAAACAACGGTGCTTTAAAAAGAATGACGGTATATAAGAAGCTGCAGAAATTAGTAAAAGCAGAATATATCGGTAAAGGAATTATTGATAATCATAGTGATACTTATTATCTGATTGAAAAAGGAATCAAAACAGTTGAAGGAGGAAGAGAAGTATGAATTTAAAAGAGAAGTGTAGAATGTTGGGTTTAGGGTGCTATGGAGGTAAACAGGCGAAAGTATTTATAGCTTTAGGCTATAAAGGTGATGCAGCTAACGGAAGTGAACAGGATTTAAAGGCTTTAGGTGACATCCCAAAATACCAGTTGCAAGGGTTTGACGGTTTTGGTGGTCACAGAGAAAGAGCATTGGATTGTATTGCCCAAAACAGTGAATTTATGGATTTTGTGGAGAATATCAAAGAAGAAATTGTATTCGTGTTTTTTGGTGGTGGCGGTTCCACTGGTTCAGGATGTGCAACTATCGTAGCAGAAATGTTATTACAACAGAATGAAGAAGATGAAGAAGCACCTAAACGGATTGTATGTCCAGTTATTGCATTACCATCATTAGATGAACCGATTGCAAAACACAGGAACGCATATCAGGCTGTGCAAGAGTTACAGGAAATTGAAGGACTTGGAGCAACATTTTTTATCAATAATAACAGTGGAAAAGATTATACAAGTCTCAATAGTACATTTACAAAGTTTCTTGACACATTCCTCACCAATGATTCATACGGAGAATTGAACAATTTTGATGAATCAGAACGGCTTGAAATGCTCAAAGATAGTGGAATGATGGTTATTAGTCTTATGGGAACAAAGGACAATCAGAGTTTAGATCAGACTTTGATGTTGAATAAATTGACAAAGGACGGAATTTTTGCACCAGTAGAAGATAATAAAGTCTGTGAACATATTTCTATTATCCATGCCGGACGGAATAATTCTGATATTGAAAAAGATGTAGTTATTGCGGAAGTCGGAAAACCTAAAAATGTCTTTGAGGGATATAACGGTAGAAATACTTTGGTTGCGGTTAGCGGTCTGGATTATCCAGTGTCACACGTTACGAAACTTGGAGAAATGGCAAAGACAGCTTATGAAGAACGGCAAAGGAACAGAAAACACGTTGGCAAACTTGGAAGTCTGGATTTTATGGAAGATGAAGCACCAAAAGCTGCAACTGAAAAGAAAACATCTAGTAAATTAGACTTATTGCGTATGCGAATGAAGAAATGACAAGTAAACGTCAAGGAAATGTCAGAGCAATATCAAAGTAATGTCTATGAAATGTGTATGTAATTTCAAGTATATATGGGTGGGTGGTATCTTGCCATTCACCCAACACAACAATAAATTTATCAAAGTCGAAATAATGATTAGTCCAAAATTGGACGTATCTTTATCAATGGTAGGGTGGCAACCTTCATTTTGACAATGACAAGCTGATAGTTATTGTTAAAGGATATTATCAATCATGGCAGTGATCACGCCAACTAGAGAGCGTGTGGACGGACAACAGGTTTTCAGATGCTTTTTAAGGTGAAAAGCAACAAATAATATCACAACGCCAAGATCGGATGGTGGTTTATATGAAACGTGCAAGAGAACCGCCTAGATTTAGAGTAATACATTGTAAGAAAAGTTGAGGAAAACAGATGGCAAGAAAAAATACTTTATTTGATGTAGATATAACAAAGGAAAATCCACTAATTACAATAGTTAATCATGGGAAAATTCCTGTTGTAGAAATGCAAAATGTTCAATTCAGACGTTTTAAAGCAGATTCCTTGTTTGAGAAGCATGATAAGTGGATTGAAGTTTGTAAGAAAAATGGAATTAACTATGTTACATATTGCAATATTGGTGGTTTTCATGGAGTGGATTTTTCTCACTGGATGATTATGGAGAATATCAATATAGGTTATGTAGAGCCTGATACATTGGTATTCGATAACACTAGCGGTGCGGTGGTTACAGCTAAAAGAAAATTGCAAAGTGTGAAAAAAGCATGGGATTCATTACTTAAAAAAGAGAATGAAAATGATATAGCGTATGGGAAGTGGTCATGGTTTACTGAACATTTTGCAGATTTTCAAGATGTTTGTGTAGATATTAAAGCCATCAAAAAAGTATGGACTATTCCTACCACAAACTTCAAGAGTTATTTGCCGTATATGAAGGAAGGACATTTAGGAATTGGATGTGTACATGATTTGTTTCATTCATTATGGAATGAAGAATTATTTGACAGAGATTATCTGGAGCATATTGATGCACCAGATTTCTATGAAGAATGGAATAAAAAAGTTGATAGAGATTGTTCCGATGGTCACTATTATGTTTACTATGAATTTAATCATGATTTTATGGAACATAACAGTGGATATCAAAGAAGAGTCTTTGAAGAATTGTTGAATCATTACACAGAAAAACCATACTTCTATACAAGAGAATATTTTCAGAAATATAAATCTACAAGTGTAAAGTTCCATGAATATCTGAAAGGATGGAATGGAAAAGAGTGGAATGTTACTCGTGGATATAATTATGGGTTGAATGATTGGTATTTTTCTGAAAATTATCTGAATACATATTTCCATTATCAAAAAGACTTACAAATTCAGTTTTGGGATGGAAAGCTATATGTCCGCAAAATTACTAATTATCAACATATAGATTTAAGCACAGAGGAAATATTTCAGAATAATTATAGATATTGTATGTATGAGTTTTTGAAATTATTTGATACTTTTTATGAGATGTTCAAAGAACTTTACGAAATAGAATATCCATCTATTTTGCGACAAGTAGAAAAATATAAGAAACTGGAAGATTTGCTAAAACAATATATGTATCAGTATGAAGTAAATGATATTGATAATATTATTACAATTTCAGAAGAAGATTTTCAGATTGAATACAATCTTGTATTAAAAGATGCAGTGATCATAATTCCAGATGCAGAAAGAAAATATTGTAATATAGATAGATTACCATTGCAATATAGAGATAAGTGTAAACAAATTGTAGAAATATGTTCAGTTGATAAACAAGGAGGAATCAATGGCTAAAGATCGTATTACACCATGTAAATATTATATTGCTTTTGGGATTTGCTCTAAAAGTAGAGACGCTAATCATAATGGCTATTGTCAAAAATGTAATAAATATATACCAAGAGTGAAAGAAAAACATTTAAACCACAAAAAACAGAGATTGGAGAAGATTCAGAAGGAAGAGAGGTATTAGTAATATGAACACGAATGGTTTTGTATTGAATGATGTTTTTGTAGCAAATGCAAGAGAGTATCAGACCAGACCTGTTAGAGCAACAAAGTATGTGCCAGGAATGGAATCAGGATTCATGGTGTATTTTTCTAATAAACCATGTCACAAAGAAGAAATATTATTACATGAGGGCATAAAATTTTTTGATACTGAAAATGAGGCATGGGATTTTATTAAAACAAATGATAAGCAATATGCAAGAGAAAATGGCATATTGATTGAATTTGAAGTTGAATACGACATACCAAAAGCAGTTTTACATAGAAAAGAATCTGATATAGAAAAGAAAGTTGGACTTATAAATTGTCATGAAGGTGATTGTGCTTTCATATCTGATGAATCAAGCCAATATGATTTCTTTATTTTGAGTCATGACTATGGAGAGAGTGAAGCGTGGATCATTCAGGACATGGATAATAATGTGCGTGTATGGTACAACGATCTTGAAGATGAAACTTTCTTTGGGAAAGAGAAAGATATAGTATATGAAAAGACGGATAAAGGGGAATATCTACAAGTCGCAGTTTAAATTTCAACATAATATATGGTAGTGGAGGTATAAACAATGACAAGAGAAACAATTAAACAAACGGTAGAAGATTTCTTCCAAAAACATGGAGAAAAGGAATTAACAGTAACAATATTATTGGATTCAAGTGACAGGAAAACAATATGCAACTTCCATATTGACGCGCAGGAACGTGAAATAGTGGAAGATTCTACAAAAACAGAATTGATTATTAGTAATTATGCATTATCATTGTTATCACTGGTTCCTGATGATATAACAATTCGTTATGAAGAAGTTATAAAATGTGAACCTACTGTCAAAACAGGCGAATCAAAAGATGATATTGTAGCTTATGTTTTAGAAGTTGCATTTAAAAATGGGACGGTTTTGGAACTAGGATTTTTGTGTATTTAATACAGGCTGAAAAGGAGAAAAAGACTATGGGATTGATTGATGTAAAAGAAAAGGTTATTAAGACATTAGGTGAATTTTTGGATAGAAATAAAGAATATATAGTTGAAGCATACATAAGTAATCCTATCACAAAACATATAATTGGAAGAATGTATGTAGCAACAGATAGAGTGTTTAAAACAGATGATAAAGGATTTACGCTGGAATGGGATAATAGGCAAGGTATTGTATTCAATAATTTTTCAGTTCCATATGACAAAATTTTAGCTTGCTATGATGAGACAGACGAATATGATCAGCAGATGATTTTCGTGATTTTGAAATGTGGAGTGTCAATTGATTTTGGATGTGTTGGATTAGAGGTATAAAAGTGTCAAAAATGGTGAATACGCTTCCGTATACATAATCTTAAAATTTGTATACGGTGCGTATTCACCATTATAAAAATCAAGTTACAGTCCGTATACATGATTTTGATTTATGGCTACGAACTGTATGCATAAATTTTAAATTCTGTATTATGTAGCGTAACTTTTTAAACTGATATTAAAGATTAGAGTTATTAATTAAGAATAGAGTTATTAAGATTAGAGTGATTTATTAAATAAAGAAAAGAGTAATAAAAAAGATAAGAGTTTTTTATTTTACTTTTTTTATAAAATTTACCAAAGGAAAGTGTAGGTGGTTTATATTATCGAAAACGAAATTAACGAAACAGAAAGTGGTACTGAATATTTTGCAAAATATGATAATAGCTATTTGGATCAGTACAACGATTTATTTCTGATTATGTATACATATCTTTATAGGCATAGAAGTATTGAAGGATATGTCAATTTAACAATTAAAGATTTTCTTTTATATCACAATTATACACCCAACAGAACTAAAGGACGGATTAACAGTAAAATATATGAGACTTTAAATCTTATGATTAAAAGAGGCTTTATCCAATACATAGGTTGTTACTCTAATGGTGGTCTTGCTTCATTAGATAATGTCGATTGCGATATGATGTTTACTGTTCAGATAATAAATCTTGATGAAAATTGGAATCCTGAAAATAGATTTACTAAAATACTATATTCTGAAATTGATAAGTTAAGACAATGTAATATTAAGAATATGGG
>JAIEEY010000076.1:64191-64662 GCA_029067205.1 Lachnospiraceae bacterium | reverse complement strand
TGTGCAATTCTCAGATTTGCTCATTTATAGCTTATAGTATAAAAACTGAGCATTTCATAAAATAATCAACAAATTGTATGCTTACATTTTATTGATTATTTATAAATATACCATTTTAAATTATATTCTGAGCTACAAACTTCTTTTTGATTTTATCTAAAAATAAATAAAATCAGACTAAAGACAAAAGACAGAAGAAAATAGTATATAATACATCAGGCTTACCTAACAGATTTTATAGTACTTAAGAACTGTTTCTTAACTAAGGAACTGTTTAAAAATAACTTTGGTGTTAGTCAATAACTGTGTTGGTGACTCTGTTTGGCGGTTTATGCAACCACTAGAACCCCTATATTTATGAATATTTGGGTTTTACCAACATCTATATATAGTGCTATAAATGTTACCAACACACTTTTTGACTAACACCATAACTTTTAATATAGCTTGTCTTTTTCTCCGATATCAAAT
>JAIEEY010000076.1:0-64181 GCA_029067205.1 Lachnospiraceae bacterium | reverse complement strand
CTATGTGCCTGATTTTCGAGCGGCACTCTCGAAGAAAAATCCAGCGCACTTTTTAAAAGTTATTTCTTAAACAGTTCCTGACAAAGAGGAGAAATTAGAACAATGCATTTTCGTGACAGGACAAACAAATTCTTAAAGCAATATGAAAAAATATGGACAGGGTTATTGTGTTTTTGCACACTCTCAATGTTCTTCATGAATTTTGAGCAGCCTTACATGAAAATAGATTTTTTTACATTGACAATCTTGTTCGCTGCACTTTATTATGTGGACAGAAAAATCGATACGATAGAGCATGATAATCATTTGTTACGTGTTGCAAGTTTTTTCATAGCCTTTTTGTGGCTGCTTTCAAAAGGGTTTGAAATAGATAATACAACACAACATTTATTTCATTCACCAATACAGATCTTTAAAAGCTTTCTATATGTAGTTGGTGCTGCCCATCTGATCAATCGTGTTGGATCAGTATTTCATGAACTTATTACCACTCAAAATATTCCTTGTATTGTACCATTCAAAAACCTGCGTCTCTTTATATTTTGGTTCGCTATGATGCTAATCGTGTGGACTCCACACACCATCATTTCCCATCCGGCAAGCATGGAATGTGATGCCTGGGATTCGCTGTACCAGTATTTCGGAAGAGCAGAGTTTACAGCACATCATCCGCCGTTTTTTACAGTTTTGCTGGGATGGTTTGCGTCATTTGGACTTTCGAGCGGAAATATCAACACAGCCTTTTTTATGTGGACTCTTTTACAAACGATAATATGTTCTGCAATCATGGGTTATGTATTTGTCTGCATGAGTGAGACCTTGCAGGCTCCCCGATGGCTCTTAATATTTTCTTTTATCATTGCAGCAGTATCACCATTTTACACATGTTATGTGACTACTATTGTAAAAGATACATTGTACTCATTTGCCGTTCTGCTCTATCTGGTGGAATTGGTTTATATGCATATAAATTGGGAACGATATTGGAATTGTATTGGTCATGTCTGCCTATTCTGTTTCTCTAACATAATAGTAATGCTTTTTCGACACAATGGAAAATATATCATATATGCAATGACTATTTATGTTGCAATAAAATGTATCAGAAATAAAACGGGGTTGCAAAAAAAATATATCGCTCGAGGTCTTGTTTTACTTATCTTACCGCTTTTACTTTCATATGGCATCTTAAATGCTATAATAGCGCAGTATCATGTCACAATACAAGAAGGAGAAAGCATGCGTGAGGCACTCTCCATTCCCTTACAGCAGTCCGCACGATATGCCAAATATTACAGCGATGAAACGCCAGAGGAAGAAAAGGCAGTCATTGACAGAGTGATTGACTACTATGCACTCGCAGGTGTGTATGAACCAGAAATCTCTGATCCGGTAAAATCCCGATTCCATTACTATGCCACAAAAGAGGATTGGATGAATTATTTTATCGTTTGGTTTCAGCAATTTTTGCGTCATCCCTTTACATACATTGGTGCAACAATAAATCAGAACTATTGTTTGATATACCCGCAAAGAGTTAACAGCAGATTTTATTATTCCACATATGTTGATTATTTTTATGATCATGATTTTATGGATGAAATGGGAGCTGCTCAGGAAATGACCTTTTCAGATGCCAATAATGCCCGTATTGAATTATACAAACTGCTGCATTCCCTGCCTATCACAGGTGCCTTTTCTAACATTGCAGTATATAATATCATCGTTGTATATTTGATGATTTTTTGTATAACTGACAGGAAAAAGGACTTTTTATGGATTCTGCTCCCAATCGTCTTAAGTGATTTGGTGGTACTGGCGGGGCCTGCCATTTATGACAATATCCGCTATGCACTCCCAGTAGTGTATGCTGTTCCATTAGCTTTGACATATTTTATCTATATTTCTCGAGCAGATAAAAGGTGATTTAAGCAAAATAATACAATCTCTCGATTTCCGTTATCTCCGCGCGGGCGCTCGTCGCCTCCACGATCTCTTTACACAGGCGGTCATACTCCTCAATCGGTGCTATGACCGTCATTTCTACGTCTGCCGCATAGACGCTGTCCTCTATGCTGATCTGTTTTTCTGCGAGGATATACTGAATCTTGCCTACCGCGTTGTAATCTGTCCTAATAATCATTCTGACTCCAAAATGCTGCCGGGCTGTCTCGCACTTTGCAAGCGCCTCCTTCAGCACACCCGAATACGCCCGGACAAGTCCTCCTGTTCCCAGCAGTGTGCCGCCGAAATATCGCGTGACAACTGCCGCAATATTCCTGATCCCGCTTCCCAGCAATACCTCCAGCATTGGACGCCCCGCTGTACCGCTCGGCTCCCCGTCATCGCTGCTTCTGGTAATCTGCGCCCTGCTTCCGATCACAAATGCGGAACAGTTGTGCCGCGCATCATAATACTTTTTCTTCATTTCTTCTATAAAGACTGCTGCCTCCTCCTCGCTTGCGACAGGACGCACTGTCGCGATAAATCTTGATTTTTTCTCTACCAGCTCTGCCTCTGCCCCTTTCATGAGCAGCGTATAATCTTCATATTCCTGACTGTTCGCATCCTTTCCCATGTCTGACCTCCATTTCAAAGTTTGGCTTTCTTTTGATTATAACACAAACCAATCCTGTATAAAATGGAAAATGCAGGACTAAACTATGAATACCACATTTTTTACGGGAGAATATAAATTCTATATAAACTCTGTGTAAACTATCTAAAAAAATCCTTTATTTACATAAGGTAATTTGCTATAATGAAAAGAATGAAATTTATTTAACGGAGGTGATTTCATGAATTATGGGAAAAGAGGAATTGTAAAAGTCCAGAAATCCCTTACTTCTAAAACCATAAAATTCAAAAAACTGTTCCTTGTATCCGCACTGAAACTTATATTGGTTGGTGCCTTATCACTGGTGGTCGTCGGGGTGTGCTTCGGTATCGGTGCGTTCAAAGGAATCCTGAGCTCCGCGCCCGATGTCGACCCCGCAGCAGTCCTTCCGCAGGGATTTGCCACGATCGTCTATGATGCCAAAGGCAACGAACTGACAAAGCTGGTTGCCGCCAATTCCAACAGAAGCTACGAGGAGATTGACAAGGTTCCCCAGTACCTTTGTGATGCTTTTGTTGCGATCGAGGACGAGCGCTTTTATGAGCACAACGGTATTGATATCAAACGTATTCTGAGTGCCGGATTCATGGTGCTGCGGGACAGAGAGCTCTCGCAGGGAGCATCTACCATCACACAGCAGATTATCAAGAACAATGTCTTTGACAATTGGACCAATGAAAGTAATATCCAGAAAATTAAGCGTAAGATTCAGGAACAGTACCTTGCCCTTGAACTTGAAAAGAAAATGTCCAAGGAAAAGATCCTGGAAATCTACATGAGCACAATCAACCTTGGCCAGAACACCTTAGGGATTAAAGCTGCAGCACTGCGTTACTTCAACAAACAGCCATATCAGCTGACACTCTCCGAATGTGCTGTTATCGCTGCCACTACTTCCAATCCCTCCAGATACAATCCGATCTCTCATCCAGATAACAATAAAACAAGACGCGATATTGTTCTTGAGAAGATGAAGGAGCAAGGGTATATCACACAGGCAGAGTATGATGAGGCGATGGCTGATGACGTGTACAGCCGTATTTTTTCCGTTAATGAAGAGACCGAGAGCAACTCCGTCTATACATATTTTGTAGACGAGGTCACAGAACAGGTTCTTGCCGATCTTATGGAGCTAAAAGGCTTCAATGAAACACAAGCACACTGGCTTCTGTTCAGCGGCGGTTTGAGCATTTATACTACACAAGACCCCGATATTCAGGCAATCTGCGACGAAGTGTATGGCAACGAGGAAAATTATCCCGAAAATACCAAGTGGTATCTGAACTATGCCCTAACCATTGAGAAGGCAAACGGGGATAAAGAAAACCACAGTACAGAAATGTTCAAAGCACATTACAAAGAACAGAATGCATCGTTTGATCTGCTCTATTCATCGAAAGATGAAGCCTATGAAGCCATTGAGGCATACAAACATGATGTGATGGAGGAAGGAGACAAGGTTGACGGTGAGCGCATCTCACTGACACCACAGCCACAGGTATCCATCACTGTCGAGGACCAGTCTACCGGTTATGTAGTTGCCATGGTGGGCGGACGCGGCACCAAAGAGGCAAGCCGCACCCTCAACAGAGCAACGAACACGACAAGACAGCCAGGCTCCACATTTAAGGTCGTATCAACCTATGCACCTGCACTTGACAGCGCCGGTTTGACCCTTGCTGATGTACAGAATGATGCCCCTTTTAGCTATTCGGGCGGACGCCCTGTAAGAAACTGGTGGGGAAGCAACTACAGAGGACTTCTAAGTCTCCGGTATGGTATTGCACAATCTGCAAATGTTGTGACCGTCAAAACGCTTACTCAGATATCTCCGCAGCTTGGTTTTGATTATCTACTGAACTTCGGTTTCACAACTCTGGTTGAAAAGCGCGTGGAGAAAGATGGTTCTATTATGTCCGATATCGGTCAGCCTCTTGCTCTCGGCGGCATTACTGATGGGGTTACCAATATGGAACTCAACGCTGCATACGCGGCAATTGCCAACCAGGGAACTTATATCAAACCCAAGCTATATACAAAAATTCTTGACCATGATGGTAATGTCCTGATTGACAACACCGCACCAGAATCCACACAGGTAATCAAGCAATCCACTGCATGGCTGCTCACCAGCGCCATGGTTGACGTTGTCACTACTGGTACTGGCGGTTCTGTCAATTTTGGCAATATGGCAATCGCAGGGAAGACAGGTACAACTTCCGACTACAAAGATGTTTGGTTTTCAGGCTATACTCCCTATTACACCGCCACAACATGGACTGGCTATGACAACAATGTCAGCATGAAAACCTCTGCTGAAAAGAATCTGTCCAAAACCATGTGGAAGAAAGTGATGTCAAAGATTCATGAGAACCTTGAGTATAAGTCATTCCCTATGGCGAATGGCATTGTCACAGCTTCCATCTGCTCGAAATCCGGCAGACTCCCCATTGCGGGTGTATGTGATGCACAGGGCTGTGTGAGAACCGAATATTTTGCAGAGGGAACAGTTCCGACAGAATATTGTGATGTACATTACTTTTCCAATATATGTCAATATTGTGGACTCACGGCTGCGGAAGAGTGCCCTTTCAAGCAGGCTTCTGCCATTGAACAAGTACCAGCACGGCTTCAGGACAACAATCTTGCTTCTGCCCTTACCCTTCCTGAAACAGACACAACGGCAGAGACACAGATGTGCCCTCACAACAGTACATTCATGACAGCACCAAATGCACAGGAAGTACTGCAGCAGCAAATACTCGAAATGCAGCTGCGTGCAGCTGACACCGCCGCTCCCCCCACTCCTGAGGAACCTGTATCTGATACAGATTAAGTATTCATTTGAATCATAAGAGCATAAAAAAAGAATATCCAAAAGGATATTCTTTTTTTAAGCTGCTAACCGGAATCGAACCGGTGACCTCAACACTACCAATGTTGCGCACTACCGACTGTGCTATAGCAGCATTACCGAAAAATATGATACCACAATCAACATGTCCTGTCAACTAAATAATAAAATTTTTCTCATTGAATTTTAATAAAATATTACAATTATATTAAAAAAATATGATTTCTTGCCAACTCATACAACATAGGATATACTAGGCATAAATAGATACACCTATTATATGCATAAAACCGAGGTGACAATATATGAAGAAAACTACAATCAATGCAATACTAATATCTATTATAACCATTATGTCCGTCTCGATCTGTTTTCTTATTTTCTGTATCATGACCAGACCACGTTATGTGATCGTCAATGAACCAGATACCGCCATGATCACAGAAGTGTCCAACCTCTCCGAAGAAGCACAACAGTCAGAGAATCTTTCTGCCAATAATAATGTAGCTACAGCAATACCGGATGCGGAACCTCCTGCCAGTACAATGCATGGCAAGACTTCAACAAGGGTAAACATTCGTAATGCACCATCCGAGAACGCAAAGGTACTCATCACTGTCGATGAAGGAACTACCTTTGATATCCTCGAGATACTGGACAACGGATGGACCAAAATCTTATACGAAGGTTCTGAAGCATATATCTCCTCAAGCTATGTAATCATTACAAACGAATGATCCGAACCTTCATCATACATGATTCTCCTTGTCTGATGCCCTTCTCCTTGCCCTGAGCTTCACCACGATTCCTCTTTGTTTCAATAGTTCCCCATGGTATTTATCCTTATAATACTCGTATGCCCTTCTATAATTGTAGCCATACTCTGCAAATTTGCGGAGGACAACATTCATCTCCGCTCCCACAAATATAATATTCATCGTGCCATACAGCCACAAGATAAAGATCACGACCGTTGCAAGACTTCCATATGTAACTGAGTAATTGGCAAAATTGCTGATATAAAAGGAAAACGCCCACGAATACACCAGCCACGCGACCGTGGAGAACAGTGCGCCAAAAAATTCATAACGTATCCTTGATCTTCTGTTGGGAACATTCATATAAATCAGCAGGAAAAAGACAATCAAAAATACAAGCATACACAAATATTTCCCGTAGCGAAACAAATTGGAAAACACAGCCAGCCCCGGCACAAACTGCAGCAGCCAGTTAAATATGTTATTTCCAAGCACGATCAGCACCATCATCAGTCCAATCGCTGCAAAGAAAAACACTACATAAGAGACTGCGAGCGCATACAGAAGCGGCGTTCCCCTCGTCTCCCGGATGCCATATACCGCATTCATACCGATAATCACCGCATACACACCCTTAGAGGCACAAAAGAGCATCACGATCATGGTGAACGATTTCATCATCGTTGTACTTTCCGCATAAGCCTCCTCCATAATCTGGTTCAAAAGCGGCGTAAACCCCTCTGGAATAATATTCATCAGATACTGTGTAAAACGCCCTGTATCAATGGGCAGATAGCTGAACATTGATATACAGAACATTGCCATCGGAAATAGTGACATCAGTAAAAATAAGGCCGCGTGCCCTGCAAATGAGGACACGTGGTCGTATTTTACTTTTGTTATAAAACTATATGTTATTTCATATACTAATTTCATTTCTTTTCTGGTTATTCGCTTCTTTTTATGCATGCTCACTACTGTCCCTTTTCCTTTGCTTTTTTGATCAGGAACAAATCACTGATCGCTTTGCCAAGGTCATGTGGATACAACTGTACGACAGGACTATCAATAATATCCCCTATCTTCATCTGGAACCCTACCTTCACAAACCGGTCATCATCCGGAAACTCATAGGCAAGATACTCGCCATCCTCCATAAATTTCGTCTCCGGTGTCGATATATCTGTCTTTCGCTCAAGCATAACGCTCATGGAGGTCGCTGCAGCTCCCATCATCTGATTCATCGCCTCCGAGACTGCACTCAAATGCATTTCATTCAGATCCATTTTGGCGAAATCACCTCTCCCGTCACTTCCCATCATCAGGTCTGCGATCGCCTTGGCATCCTGTTCTTCCAGCATCAATATGCTACACCCTTTGACACCCTCCACATAATTCACCTTCACAAAAACCTTCTTGGAAGACACATTTTTTGTGTACTCACTCTTCTCAACAATCTCAACATCCGGCGGAGTAATATCCACCGTCTGACGCACCAGCATGCTAAGTGTCGATGCTGAACTTCCTAAACATATATTCGATATTTCTCCAATTGCATCTATCTCCATTTCTGAAAAAAAATGGCAGCCCATTCACATACCTCCTTTTTGAACAGTTCTTTACTGCATCAGTGTTTCCGGTTCACATTCCAATGCCCTTGCAAGCTTACGCACAAGCTTCTCAGGCTGCCTTGTCAAATCGCAAAAGGAAGCTTCGCAGTTTCTCACAGCAGATACACTGTACCCCATACGCTCCGCAATCTGCTGTCTTGATTTTCCCAACTCCAAACGCCGCATTTTCACGGGGGAAATCTTGGCAAATCTGATATACATATTTCTGCCATCATAATTGACTGTGTTGACCAGCTGGACAATCTCCCCGGAATTTCCCATGGTATCCTTGTCAACCTTATACATTGATGCAATCGCCGTCATCAGCTTTTTCATGATAGCTTCGTCATCATAGTACCCCAGATTTTCCATTGGTATATACAAATCAATATATAGCGCCTTGAGTTCCCTGATCTGATCCTCATCGAGCTTTAAAATATAATTATTTCCCTTTGCCTCATTATATAAAGACAATATTTTACTCCAAAACGCGTCTTTATCAAATCCTGACATCTCTGCTCCCTATCCCCCAATTCAAATTATAGTTTGTCATCCATCGACTATATGATATTATTATACGCCTTAGACAAATTACTGTCAATCAATATATCTTTTTCACGGCAAATTGTCACGACATTCCGTTCTATTTATCCGCATGTTATCTTTCGCACCATATTTAACAAAATTGTCAGAATTTTAGTTGTTGACGCATTCACAATATATTGCTATAATAGAGGTGTTTCATGTTTATATCGTTTTTGTATTGTAAAAGGAGTTTTTATGAGTATTTTTAATGATGACCGTTCCACACTAAACGAGGCTGCCGTCGCCCTGGACACTGATCTTTCAGGCACTGGCTTTGACACAGCACTCCAGAAGGCGTTTGATTCTGGCATGAATCTCGACGAGATCCTGTATGTTGTCTCTGCGCACACTGATCGAGTTGTAAAGAGATATGTTGTCCAGTATCAGTTAAAGAAGGCTGCAAACAAGGATAAATAGTATTTTGCAAAAAATTGAAATATTTTATTTTTTTGCTTGCTTTTTTATCCCATTTTGTGATATACTATAACTCGTCAGTGAGCAAATGATTTACATAGGCTGACTGAAGGGGCATAGTTCAACGGTAGAACAGCGGTCTCCAAAACCGTCAATGCGAGTTCGATTCTTGCTGCCCCTGCTATTTATAAATGATAGGGAAAATACCTGAAAATCTAATGTTTAAAGGTTTTCAGGTATTTTTTGATATTTCCATAATTATTTTCCATGATATGATTAGAACATTAGTTCTTAATTCCTGTATAAATCTGATGTAACCCGAACTAATTCGAACTAAAGTTGTCACAAAAAACTACTTTATAAGGATTTATTGACACCACCCCACAAAACTGCTGTCCCTGTTAGAACAAAATCAAAAAGGTGTAAAGCCTTATTAAATTATCAAGGTGTTTTGTGATGATAGGAATTGTAGTGTTACTTTTCACGGATAGGGGAATTTAAGTCATGATAAAAAAGTGTTGACAAGCTTAGACTATCGTGATAGTCTAAGCTTGTCAGCAGACTATTTCGATAGTCTAAAATAATCAAAATAAGGAGGCTGCTATCATGAAGCTATTTGATTCTGAACTAAAGGTCATGGAAGTTTTGTGGGAACAGGAACCAAAATCCGCGAAGGAAATCGTGGACGTACTCTCACAACGCATAGGCTGGAACAAGAACACGACCTACACAGTCATCAAAAAATGCATTGAAAAGGGCGCCATCGAGCGCGAGGAGCCTGGATTTGTCTGCAAGGCGCTCGTGAGCCGCGACGAAGTCGCACAGAGCGAGACAGAACAGCTGATTGATAAAATGTTTGGCGGTTCGAGCGAACTCTTTTTCTCCTCTTTTCTCAAAAACCAGGGAATTTCAGAAGAAGATGCAGCAAGACTTGCAAAAATGATCAAAGATTCAAAATGATATCAGGAAGGAGAATATTATGTTTAATCTTAAAATGAATATGCCCTTTTACTTAATGGTCTTTTATGGAAGTATTATGATAATTGCAGTTCTTCTGCTGCGGGGACTGCTGAAGAATAAGCTTCCGAAATTTGTATTTCCAATACTATGGAGTGTCATACTGCTGCGCCTGCTGGTTCCGTTTTCGTTGAGCAGCCCTCTTAGCATGAAAGTTCCCGAATTTGCTTTTGACAATCCCTTTGAGACCACTATTGTGCAAAGCACTGCTATTTCGGAGGATATTCCTGAAGAAGCACCCTATCAGGAAGTGGATTTTTCCACACCGGCTGAGGGTGGGACAGCCACAGAAATTATACAGGAAACAGTCGCATCGGAAACGACATTCCATATCGCGTATTTTGGTCACAGTCCGCAAGATCTCTATGCACAACTTGTATTATTCCTCTACTTGATCGGTATTCTTGCCACCGCAGGTATTTTGCTCGCACAGAAATACAGATATTCAAGATGCCTGAAATCTTCGCTCCTTGTAGAACATAATGAGACGATCAACGCACTTCTCCGCGATATGGATATGGGACACATTCTGGTATTTACCAACGATGGGATCGCCTCTCCGCTGGTATGCGGTCTGTCTGCACCCAGGATTTACCTGCCTACGCGCATGGATTTTGGCAACACAGAACTTCTGCGCCATATCCTCTGTCACGAGACCATGCATATCCGCAGGAAAGACAATTGGCTGAAATACATCATGCTCATCACACTCTGCATCCACTGGTTTAATCCATTGGTCTGGATTCTGTCCAAATATCTTGCCTCTGACCTGGAGATGGCATGTGACGAAGCTGTTCTCCGCCTGTATGACCGCAAAGACGAACCAGAAGAGAGCAAAAAGAGCTATGCTCTCAGCCTGCTTGCCATGGCAATCTCGGGGAGCCGCCCGACGCTGCTCTACAGTGCCTTTTCCAAGACGGAGGTTGAAAAACGCATTCAGAATATCCTGCACTATCGGAAAGCATCCGCCCTGCTGCTGGCATTCTCCATCTGCCTCGTACTAAGCGGCTCTGTCGTCTTTGCCACAGGCGGACAGGCACCCTTTTATCCCGATATCACTCCCTTCTGCTATTCTGACAGCTGCCGCTGGGGAGTGTGCGCCAGTCTGACACGAGATGCCTTACTGGGCAAAAATGCACAGGACCGGGCTGTACAGGTGATTTTCGACATCATGAGCGCCGATACAACAAATGATCCAGATCTCCTGGAAGAACAGATCATCACCGCGCTCTCCAGTGAATTTCATGTGGAGAAAGGCGCTTTTGCACTTGACATCTCACTGTGTCTGACCAACGAGGAACTTTATGCCGAGTATGAAAATTGGGGACTTATCCGCAAAGATACGCAGAATGATATGTCGCTGCTGTACAACGGAGAGACGATCCGCACCTACTCCGACAAGATGATCGGCCGCTATATGTCACAGCAGGAAGGCACTGTCGACCTCACCGTCGAGCGCAACCGCTTCGGCGAAATCGTTGCCATCAATGCTTACCATGAGGGCGATACTGAGTTCGACCGCCGGACAAGAGAACTCAAACAGTCTAACTGGAAATATGCATCGCCCACATCATATACTATAAATACCTTACAACAACAGGAAACTGAGTTTACCGAGACGGCAGACAACGTCGTGGAAAGTCGTTGACAAGACCAGTTTATTCTTTAAAAAATACTTCTGCGAGATGAATCAGGTAGGAGATATCCTTTGCTCCGCCTGTCTCGTATGCAGAATGCATGGCAAGCTGCGGCAGTCCGATATCCGCCGCTGCCATGGATACCTGTGCCATCGCAAGATTTCCCAGCGTCGAACCACCCGGTATATCCGAGTGGTTTGCGTATGTCTGGAGCGGAATATCATTTTTGCCGCACAGTTTCCTGACATACGCCGCGGAATAAGCATCTGTTGCATATTTCTGCCCACCGTGATATTTCAGCACAACACCCCTGTTCAGATATGGCCGGTTCGTCGGGTCTGCCTTTCCTCCCTGATTGGGGTGGCACGCGTGTGCGTTGTCAGCACTGAGCATAAAGCTGTCTGCCTTCCACGTGCGATAAACCTTTGCGCTGACACCCAGCCCGTCCGCGATATTTTCCAGCGTATCCCGGAAAAAAGTCGAATCCGCCCCCTGTCTTGTGAGACTTCCCACTTCCTCGTTGTCAAATATGGCAAGCACATCAATATAGTGCTCTGCTTTTTCATTGACAATCCCTTTTAATCCCGCAAAAACACACGCAAGGTCATCATATCGCGGCGTCATGATAAACTCGTCCTCCGCCCCTGCAAGAACTGCCTTTTCACAGTTTTCCACAAACAGGTCGTAAGATAGAATGCTGCCCGTCGTTTTTCCTAAACCTTTTGCCAGCATAGAACACAGCATACCCTTTGACGACTTCTCCCTGTTGTCTGGAGCTGTCATGGTCAGAAGCGGCAGCATATCATTCTGCGCGCTGAATGCCACGCCATTATTCGTGTCCCGATTCATATGGATTGCCAGACTTGGTATCATGCAGATATTATCTTTTAATTTCACTGGACAGGATACAATCTCTCCTTCCTCTTCTGCACAGACTCTCCCCGCGATCGTGAGTGGTCTGTCAAGCCATGTAGATAAGATCATTCCTCCATATTTTTCTGTGTTCAGACTGACATAGATACCTTCCTTTTCAATTTCTGGATGTTCCTTAATCTTAAAAGCAGGCGAATCTGAATGGGCTGCATACACATGATACCCACAAATTTCATTTATTCCGCAATCAGGCACCCGAAATGCCATCACCGATGAATCATTTCGCACTACGAAATAGTTTCCACCCTGTTGAACCGACCAGATTTTCTTCTCAGAAAGCTCGATAAAGCCTTCCTGCAAAAGTATCCTTCTTATATTGTCAACTGCATGATAGCTCGTCAGACTGCTATCCAGAAATTCCATCAATTCTTTTATATCTTCCATCTTCATTCTCCTAAATCACATCAATTGCCTCACCGATACCTCCGACACCGATGGTTCTGATACCATCTATCTTATCCATTCCTTCCAGATTTACTCTCGGCATGATCACAGTTTCATACCCAAGCTTTTTTGCCTCCTGCACCCGCTGCTGCGCCATACTCACCGCACGCACCTCGCCGCTTAGGCCAACCTCGCCAAACACAATTGTCTTCTCGTCAACTGCACGGTTTTTAAAACTGGAAACAATCGCCATGATCAGCCCCAGGTCAATCGCTGGCTCATTGATCTTCATACCGCCTGCTATATTTACATAGGCGTCACAGTCCCCGATCTGCAGACCCAAACGCTTCTCCAGCACTGCCATCAAGAGATTGACTCGGTTAAAGTCAGTGCCTGTCGTCTGACGCCTTGGTATTCCAAAATTCGTCCTGCACACAAGAGCCTGTATTTCGATTAAAATGGGTCTCGTTCCTTCCACAGAGCAGACCACAACAGAGCCGCTTGCCCCCACCGGCTTCCCACTCAACATATACTCGGAAGGATTCTCCACCTCAATGAGTCCTTCCTTGCGCATCTCAAATACACCAATCTCATTGGTGGAACCAAAACGGTTTTTGACTCCGCGAAGAATCCTGTAGGAAGCATATCGGTCTCCCTCAAAATACAGTACTGTGTCAACCATATGTTCTAAAACACGTGGACCTGCAACTGTTCCTTCCTTTGTCACATGTCCCACGATAAAAATCGACGTTCCCATACCTTTGGCGAGCTGCAGAAAGACATTTGTTGCCTCCCTTACCTGAGACACACTTCCCGGCGCCGAGGATACAGACTCTTGATACATCGTCTGAATCGAGTCAATGACAACGACCTCTGGTTCCGTGTGACGAATCGTCTCCTCCACGATGCCGAGATTCGTCTCACACAGGAGCAGCATTGTGTCCTGAAATTCGCCGATTCGAATTGCCCTGAGCTTGATCTGCTTTAGGGACTCCTCTCCTGATATATATAAAACTTTTCTGCCTGCATTTGCAAGAAGCCTGCACATCTGCAGTAGAAGTGTGGACTTGCCGATTCCGGGATCTCCCCCCACCAGTGTCAGGGAGCCGTGCATGATTCCCCCGCCAAGCACACGGTCAAGCTCTGCGATACCAGTGCACATGCGTTCCTCCTCCCTCATGGAGATGGAACCAATCTTGACAGGTTTTGCCGCGTCCCGAAACGGGGTTATCTTAGAATTCGTCACATTGACCTTCTCTTCCGCAAACGTGTTCCAATTCTTACAGGCGGGACACTGTCCCATCCATTTAGAAGACTCATGCCCGCACTCCTGACAGAAAAATACTGTAGTAGTTTTTTTAGCCATCAAAACCTACTCATAAATACTTTTATAATAAAACTTTTCATGAAGAAACCCCCTCAGATGAGGAGGCTTCTTAATCTTAACTCATATTTTGATCTATTTCTTTATCATCTTCACTTCAACTTCACCGAAACCTTCCAACTCCACACTGACGCTGAGCTTTCCAGAAAGATTTGTCTTCATAACACCTGCGCTCTCCCCCGCCACTATTACCTCATACTCAGAATCATCCGCTGCGCCTACTGTAATCTGTGCATCCTGGCTTCCCTCTACCGTAAAGGATATGCTGTTTTCACTCTCGCAAAAGTTATGAACGGAGGTACCCGGAACCGATTCATACAAAAACAAACCGTTTTTTTCCAGCTTAGTTATGCCCTGAAAAGTCTTTACCTTGTACATATCCCCAGCATGCTCATAATCCTCAAGCTTTGCCTTAGCCGCCAGCTCGTGATTTCCAAAGCTGATATTTCCGTTACTCTCAGAACGTAGCAATTCATCAATTACTGCCATTTCATTTGTCCTCCTAAAAGATTATTAGAATTATATTTCGTTTCCACTATAATAATATACTATATTTTTATCTTTTTCCACAGAATTTTTAATAATTTTGTGGAATCTAAACTTCTGCTTCTCTGGCTTCTTTTACTGTAAAAGTCACCTTGTCGCCGCGAACTCCTGCAGTTACCGTATCACCTCTCTTAACTCTGCCTTCCAGAATTGCTGTGGCAAGCTCATTCTCCACTACATTCTGAATTGCACGTTTGAGCGGTCTTGCACCCATCTTTAGATCAGAGTACTTTTTCACCAGGTACTCCTTCAAGGTGTTTGTAAATGACAGGTCAATATCCATCTGTGTCCTGCAGCGCTCGCAGAGATTCTTTGACAACAGCGTGACAATCTGTTTCATATCCTGTTCTGTCAGTGGGTGAAATACCATGATTTCATCAATACGGTTGATGAACTCTGGTTTGAACAGACGTTTCACCTCTTCCATAACACCCGATTTCATTTTGTTATAATCCGCTTCTGCATCTCTTCTGGCGGCAAATCCAAGATTCTTGGGATCAACGATCCGCTGTGCGCCTGCATTGGAAGTCATGATCAGGATCGTGTTTTTAAAACTTACCTTCCTGCCCTTGGAATCGGTGATGTGACCGTCGTCAAGTACCTGAAGGAGAATATTGAACACATCTGGATGCGCTTTCTCAATCTCGTCAAACAGCACGACAGAATACGGTGATCTGCGCACCTTCTCGCTGAGCTGTCCCCCCTCCTCAAATCCTACATATCCCGGAGGAGATCCTACCATCTTGGAAACGGAATGTGACTCCATATACTCTGACATATCTACGCGAATCAGGGCATTTTCCGAACCGAACATCGCCTCGGCAAGTGCCTTGGAAAGCTCTGTTTTGCCCACACCAGTAGGACCTAAAAACAAGAAAGAACCAATCGGTCTGTTGGGATCCTGCAGTCCCACACGTCCACGCTTCATGGTCTGCGCTACCGCGGTGACAGCCTCCTCCTGACCAATGACACGCTTGTGAAGGATCGATTCGAGTTTCAGCAACCGCTCGCTCTCCTTTTGTGTCAGCTTCTTGACTGGTATTTTTGTCCAGTTTGCCACAACCTCCGCGATATCGTTCTCTGTCACGACAAGGTTACGCTCTTCCTGACTTTTCTCATATTTGGTCACAGCCTTGTCATATTTCTTGATCAGCTCATCCTGCGCCTTGCGAAGTTCTGCTGCCTGTGTATATGCTTCCATTCTGATGGAACGCTCTATCTGAAGATCGTATTTCTTGATCTGCTCTGTCATTTCCCTGAAGCTGTCGGGCACGTTCATATTTTTGAGCCGGATTGCAGCAGATGCCTCATCAATCAAGTCGATCGCCTTGTCAGGAAGGTTTCTGTCATTGATATATCGGTCTGACAACTTTACTGCCGCCTCGATCGCCTCCTGCGTGATGGTCACATTATGATGCTCTTCATATTTATATGCAACTCCGTTCAATATCTCAACTGCCTCACTTTCATTCGGTTCCTCCACCATCACTGGCTGGAAACGCCTCTCAAGTGCTGCATCTTTCTCAATATACTTGCGGTACTCTGCAATCGTTGTGGCACCGATTAACTGTATCTCACCTCTTGACAGAGACGGTTTGAGGATATTGGACGCATCGATCGCTCCCTCTGCGCCGCCGGCACCAATGAGCGTATGAATCTCATCGAGAAAAAGATAAATATTTCCCGCATCAATCACTTCTCTGATCACTCTCTTGATGCGCTCCTCAAACTCTCCGCGGTATTTCGAACCTGCCACCATTCCCGCAAGATCAAGCGTCACAACACGCTTGTTTTTGACTGTATCGGGCACATCTCCATTTACGATCCGAAGCGCCAGCCCTTCCGCGATAGCAGTCTTGCCCACACCTGGCTCACCGATCAGACAGGGATTGTTCTTGGTACGCCTCGACAAGATCTGTACGACACGCATGATCTCTGTCTCTCTGCCCACAACAGGATCAAGCTTTCCCTCTTTGGCAAGATAAGTCAGATCCCTGCTGTACTGATTCAAGGTCTGCGTTGTTCCGTCTCTTTTCTTTTTATTCCTGTTCTTGCTGAGGTCATCCTTATGCTGGTTGATATCCTCTCCCATGGCAATCAATGTGTCCATATACAATTTCTGCACATTGATACCGATTGTATTCAAAAGCCTGAGTCCCACGTTCTCGCCCTCTCTCAATATGGCGAGCAAAATGTGTTCTGTCCCCGTCAGCTGACTCTTGTATTTCTCTGCCAGTCTGTGACTGTCCTCGAGAACCTTTGCCGCCCTTGGGGAGTATCCGTCCCGCTCCAACAGTGCAACATCTCCCTCAGGTGCGATCAATTCCTTGATCATACTGATGAGCTGCACCTCATCCACGCCATTCTCGGCAAGAACCCTCGCTGCAACACCTGTTTTTTCTTTCACAAGTCCCACAAGAATATGCTCACTCCCGATATAGCTCTGGTGCAAATCCTTTGCAGCTTTGGCGGCCTTCTGCAGTGCCGCTTTGGCTTTATCTGTAAACTGCTGCATTTTTCTATGCCTCCATGTTTTTCATATTTTAGTATATTTCTTTTCAAATCTCATTATTATAGTCCTCATAGATCTCGTCAATCAGTGCATGCACTTCTTCCCTCGATATCCGCTTACAGCTGCTCTTTGCCAGCAGCACCTGCATATCGCGCTTCAAGTCCTCCTTTGCCTGCATCTTATCAATGTCAATCGCGATCACTGCTCCTTTTCTCCGGTCCACTTTCACGAAACCTTCCTGCTTTAATACAGAATATGCCTTGTTGACCGTATGCATATTTATGCCAATCGTGTCTGCAAGCTGTCTCACAGATGGAAGCGTGTCTCCCTCCTGAAACTGAGACGTGGCTATCCCGATAATGATCTGGTTGCGCAGCTGTAGATAAAGGGCTTCATCACTGTTAAAATCAATCTCTATATACATATATTCCCACGCTCCTTCCATTTAGCCAGCTGTTATACAAATTGTAGCACAATGAACTTGTGTATACAAGGGAAGTTATAAATTTTTAAGAATAAGGCGAAAAAACCTGTCTAACTTTTATCATTAGACAAGTTCTTTCGTTTTATTTTATTCAATATCCATGAAATCCATGTCATCGTCCTCTAAGAGGTTCTTTGCCTTATACCCCTTCTGTGCCTGTGCCTTTTCATTTGGAACTCTATCATTTTGTCCTTGTGGACGTCTTGGAGGCTGTTGTCCTTGTGGACGTCTCGGCGGCTGTTGTCCCTGTGGTCTCGCACCATTATTGGAAGAATTTCCTCCCTGCGGACGCCTTGGAGGCTGTTGTCCCTGTGATGCACTGTTATTTGAAGAACTTCCCTGGGGCGGACGCCTCGGCGGCTGCTGGCTCTGCTGATATCTTGGCTGCTGCTGTCCCTGCGGACGTCTCGGCGGCTGTCCCTGCTGCACATTGTTGGAAGCACCACCTCCCTGCGGACGCCTTACCGGCTGTGGTCCTTGCGGACGTCTTGCTGGCTGAGGCTCCTCATCGTCCTCGAGATCCTCTAAGTCTTCTATATCGTCATCATCCTGATCATCATCGTCGTCATAACCTCTATATCTCTTATAAGAACTACCCTGCCCTTTGAGTTTGAGCAGCAATAATCCCACGATAGCTACAAGAATCACAATGATCACCACAAGCACAATAACCGGAATAAGCCCTACAGATTCAAGCCCCCCTTTTGGCACTGTAACCCCGTCCGCTGTATAGACATATCTCTGATAAACCTGCTCCTTTAAATCAAACAGATACCAGCCCTGTTCCCCACTCGGCTTCTGTGCATAGAAGACATAGAAGTCCCCATTCATATATCCCTTATATTCCTGGTCGCCATTGCGAAGTGTAACCAGCTCAAATCCTGGCATAATATACGGAACTTCATCCACATCCATTGGAGTGACAGTATTATTATCAGCCTGATTTGTCTCTGCTGGCTGCTCTGCTGGCTGTTCATCCGAAGGCTCTGCATCCGCCGGTTGCTCTTCCCCTGGATTTTCCTCTCCTATAATCTGCGATGTCGCCGGATCGTTCGGAACATTGTCAGTCGTCACTAGATCAGCACGAATAAAGCCTGTCTTTTCTTCGTTATTGTAAGTAAAGGATACCTGATACCACCTCTTTCCATCTGTGCCGGTGGCCTCACCGACCACTGTCAGTATATTTCCGCGGTTCACCTTAGCCCTTGATTCAGAATTTGTCGAAGCAGCCGCCCTGATATTCGTATTATTACTTATGACAGAGACCTGTTTAGCGTCTACTGGAGTCGCTGTGGTTGACGGTACATCTGTAGACTGTGCCGGTGCACTTGTTCCGCCTTGGGTTGTCGGTATATTTACTCCATCTGGTACTTTAATAAGATCGCTTCTAATATAGCCCTTTGTGTCGGAATTCACATAAACCTGATACCATGTATTATTATCTGTTCCTGATGTTTTGCTGATGATATCAATTGTCTTTCCCGACGGCACACTTGCCAGTTTTTCACTGTTGGGATCAGCCGCTGCCCTGATCACTGCACTCTTTGCGATCACTGTTCCCTGCACATCAGCAAGGCTCACCATTCCAATACTCAACATCATGCAGAAAAGCACTGCTGCTAATATATGCTTGATCCCGTTTCTTTTGTTCTTTTCCATATTTATACCTCTTGCGTGCTCCAGCACGCATATCAATCAAAATATACTCCTGTTACGCCTCATCAATCGCTTTCCCGATATCATGGCGCATATATTTATTGTCAAAGTCAATCCATTCTGTTGCCGCATAGGCATTTGCCCTTGCTTCTTTCAGGTCAGCCCCCTTGGCTGTCACACCCAGAACACGTCCTCCGTTGGTGACAAACTTTCCGTCCGGATCCAGTTTTGTCCCCGCATGGAAACAATAGTAACCATCCTTGTTATCAAATTTCTCAAGTCCTCTGATTTCAAGTCCCTTGTCATACTTAACTGGATAACCGTCGCTCGCAAGCACTACACATACTGCCGCATTGTCCTCAAACTGAAGGTCGATCGTGTCAAGCTTTCCGTCAATACATGCCTCCACAACATCAATAATGTCGTTCTTCATGCGCGGAAGCACTACCTGCGCCTCAGGATCGCCAAACCTTGCATTGTATTCCAGAACTTTTGGTCCCTTGGGTGTCAACATCAGTCCAAAGAAAATAATTCCCTTAAATTCTCTTCCCTCCGCCGCCATCGCATCGACCGTCGCCTGATAAATGTGCTCTCTGCAAAATTCGTCGACCTCAGCTGTATAAAATGGACTCGGCGAGAATGTTCCCATACCGCCTGTATTAAGCCCCTGATCCCCATCTTTTGCGCGCTTATGATCCTGCGCAGAAGTCATTGTCTTAATTGTCTTGCCATCCACATAAGACAGTACAGACACCTCACGCCCTGTCATAAATTCCTCAATCACCATACGGTTTCCAGCAGTTCCAAACTGTTTATCCAGCATAATAGATCGGACACCGGCTTTTGCCTCCTCCAGCGTATTACAGATCAGCACACCTTTTCCAAGCGCCAGTCCATCCGCCTTCAACACGATCGGAAAGCTTGCCGTCTCCAGATAAGCCAGTGCCTTGTCCGCATTGTCAAAGTTTTCATATGCAGCCGTCGGTATGTTATACTTCTTCATCAAATCCTTAGAAAATGCTTTGGATCCCTCGAGGATTGCCGCATTTTTCCTTGGTCCGAATACCCGAAGCCCCTCTGCCTCAAACACATCGACCACACCACCTACCAGAGGATCATCCATGCCGATGATCGTGAGATCGATCTGCTTTTCCTTTGCAAAGGCTGCAAGCTTGTCAAACTCCATGGCACCGATTGCCACACACTCTGCAATCTGTCCGATTCCTGCGTTTCCGGGAGCACAATAGATTTTATCGACCTTCGGGCTGTTTGCTACACTTGTGGCAATGGCATGTTCCCGTCCGCCGCTTCCCACGATTAAAACTTTCATGCCGCTCTCCTTATCCTTTCTATATCTCAATTTTGATTCATATCGATCTATTTTTATCCACTGATTCAAAGCAATCCATTTGCGATCATGTTGATCGCCTGCGGAAGTATCACCCATTCCGCCTGCTCCATGACACGCTGCTGTAGTACTTTGGGCGTATCACCTGGCAGCACCTCCACCGCCTTCTGCAGGATAATGGGACCTGTGTCTGTCCCCTCGTCCACGAAATGTACTGTAGCGCCAGTAATCTTGACACCGCGCACCAAAGCCGCCTCATGAACCTTCAGCCCATAATAGCCTTTCCCGCAAAATGAGGGAATTAATGCTGGATGAATGTTGATAATACGTCCTTCATACTTTTTGATCATCATTGGCGGAAGCACTACTAAAAATCCCGCCAGCACGATCAGATCTGGACTCGCATCATCCACACAATGCAAAAATGCCTCATTAAAAAGTTCCCTGTCATCATAATCCTTCGGCGATACGGCAAACGCATCCATTCCTTTGCTCTTTGCCCGTTCCAGTGCATACGCGCCTTTATTGTTGCTGATCACCCTTACAATCTGTGTATTGGTTATTTTCCCTGCATCGATAGCATCCATGATTGCCTGAAGATTTGTTCCGCCGCCAGATACACACACGCATACTCTTAGCATATCGTTACTCCCTTTTCGCCATCCTTGATCTCACCGATCACATAACAAGTCTCTCCAGCTGCCCTGACTGCATCCATCGCCTTATCCACATCAGCGGAGTCCACCGCCACAATCATACCAATCCCCATATTGTATGTATTGTACATCATATGTTCATCTATGCCGCCCTTTTTCTGCAGCAGCTTAAATATCGCTGGAACTTCATAGCTGTCCTTTTTGATCTTTGCATGCACGCCGTCATGAAGCATTCTTGGCACATTCTCATAAAATCCGCCACCTGTGATATGACAGCACGCCTTGACCGTGACACCGTTCTCCTTGATACTTTTTAACGCTTTAACATAGATGATCGTAGGCTCGATCAATGCCTCTCCAAGTGTTTTCCCTAACTCATCATAATACGTATCCAGACTCTCCTTTGTCATTTCAAACACCTTTCTGACAAGGGAAAAACCATTGCTGTGCACACCACTCGACGCGATACCGATCAGCACATCGCCTGCCTTGAGGTCGGCACCTGTAATCAAATCCTTCTCATCAACCACACCTACTGCGAATCCTGCAAGGTCGTACTCATCCTCCGGCATCAATCCTGGGTGCTCTGCAGTCTCTCCGCCAATCAGTGCCGCACCGCACTGTTTGCAGCCCTCAGCCACACCTTTTACGATTGTCGCGATCTTGGTCGGCTCATTTTTGCCACAGGCAATATAATCCAGAAAAAATAATGGCTCACCGCCTGCACATGCAATGTCATTGACGCACATCGCAACACAGTCAATGCCGACTGTATCATGCTTATCCATCAAAAATGCCAGCTTGATCTTGGTTCCAACCCCATCTGTACCTGAGACAAGTGTCGGCTTTTCCATATCCTTGAATTTTTCCATGGAGAAAGCCCCTGAAAAGCCGCCGATACCCCCGAGCACCTCCGGACGCATCGTCTCTTTCACGTATTTCTTCATAAGCTCTACTGACTGATATCCGGCTTCAATATCAACACCTGCGTTCTTGTAATCCATAATCTCCTCCTAATTTTATGTTCCGCATCAGTCCTACTGATCCCATTATTGGCAGGACTGATGCGGATTTGCTATTTTCTGAGATATTCCTGATATCCGATCTCCTGCAGCTTTGCGTCTTTTGCCATGACCTGCTCCTTAAGCTTTGCGGAATAATCCTTAAGCTTTGCAAGAAGGCTGCTGTCCGATGTTGCAAGAATCTTCGCAGCAAGCAGTCCGGCATTTGCACCGCCATTGATCGCCACTGTCGCCACAGGAATGCCCGATGGCATCTGTACGATGGAATACAGCGAATCGCGGCCGCCGAGTGATGTCGTGTGCATTGGTATGCCGATGACAGGCATTGGAAAAATAGCAGCGCACATTCCTGGCAGGTGAGCTGCCATTCCCGCTCCGGCGATAATCACCTTAAAACCTTTCTCCTCCGCAGTTTTCGCATACTCAAAAAACACCTCCGGCTCCCTGTGTGCTGAGATGATTGTCATCTCATAAGAAACGCCGAGTTCCTCCAATAGATCTGCTGCCTTTGCCATGACGGGCATATCTGAATCAGAACCCATCACAATACCAACCTGTGCCATAGATAACCTCCAATATATTCCTTCGCTTTTATTTCCAATCCTTTATAGTTTACAAACAATACCTTCATACGTCAACAAATTATTCTAAATTTAATTTATATTTTAACAAATTTTATCTTCCTCAATGATCAAAAGGCTCATTCAATTCCTCTGTTCCTGCCAGAACAAACCTTCCTTTTTCAATGATGGAATACGCCTCACCATCCTTGCTGTATGCAATGATGGAACCTAACTCATCATATGGTATTGTAATATCCGTATGACATGCAAAATATGCTTTCGAGGGCTCTGTCTTTCTCAATGTTGAAACAGAATTGTCCTTTGCCACAACTTCCTTTCCGTCCTCATTAAAGACTCTGACCTCCTCGCTCCTTGAATAACAGGTGTCACCGACTGCAAAATGCGGTCCTGTCTTCTCTGCGATCAAGATCGGAAACAGGTTGGCGATATCATACTTTTTTGCCGTCATGTATGCCGTTGTGTTCGTACCAATCGCAAACTCTCCCATCGGAAGGGAATCATAATGATATAGTACATTTGCCTTGATATAAGCCTTATTTTTCTCCTCACCGTCGAAATTTGAGCAGGTGTAATCAGCAATCATTCCATCCTTAAAGTCAATTTCCAGATTGTGATATTCGAGTTCATTCAAAAATACACGGCTGACATGAAGCTTTCCATTTGTTCCCTCAAGCACTGGTGAAGTAAACACTTCACCGACAGGAATGTTGACATCTGCGACGCAATTCTCAAAGATTGCTTCCTTCTCAGGATTCGATATCGGATAAAGTGCCACTCGGAGATCCGTCTTGTTGCCGTTCATACCCTTGATCTCCACATACGCCGCCTTGTTGAGTGTATCGATGATCGTCGCCTGTATACGCTCGTATGTCTTGTAATCAAGCGTGTTCAGCTTGATCGTCTCGTCAAAGATCTCCACAAAACGCTCTCCGATACTTGGAACTGGAAAAGCGATAATCGTGAAGCTTCTCTCCTCCTCATTGATATATCTGCTGACAATGTCCTGCGATGCCCCCTTTAACTCCGCTGACAGTTTCTGCTGCCCTGCATCCAGACTGCACGCTTCATCCTTGGACTCCGGCGCAAAAGGAAGCTCGCCAAACACTTCGATGACCGCCGGCCCTGCGTATACTGCCGCCATTTCCTTTACCGCCTCGTAGGCAAGCCTGAGCACTTCGAGATTTCTGTTTACAAGCTTTTTGTCAAGGAAAAGCGCGATGTCATCTTTATGATCATACAGGAACTGCTTGTTGGCATCTGCGCCGAAAAACCCCTTCTTACGCACTACGGACTTGCTGAAAATAGTGTTCTCACACCGATAGATCGTTGGTTTCAACCCCATCTTTGCAAAATTTGCGATGGCAGCCCTGACCACACGCTCAAAGCCAAGCATATAATGAAGGTCAACGGTCTCCTTTTTTCCAAGGTCCACATGTGCTTTCTCAAATCCAATGCGATAGCCCTCTGTATACGTATCTGCCATCAGCTGAATGCGCTCATCTGGCAGGGAATTCAGGTATTGTGCCATCTTCTCCACATCTGGTGACACATACTCGCCATACTGATACAGATAGCTCATATCATTAAAATCGCTGTCCTCCACAATCCTGACCGCAAAGTCACAGTCTGCGTCGACCAGGCTGCGTACCCTGTGTAAAGTAGCAGTCTCTGAATAATCGCTCACAAACCAGTATAGTGTATCCTTAATATCATCTGTATTTGGAACTGCCGCTTTCTCAGGGAGAGTGAGAAGCTCTGCCTCAGACTGTGTATAGGCAAATGCATTGTAGATCTCCACAAAAAGCTCCATGCGAATTACCAGATCCTCATACGTCTGCTCAAAAGCATATGGTATCATCGCCCTGATCTCCGTGTACAAAAATGCCAACAGCCTGCCCATGTCAAGCCCATACTTTCCGCAGGTATAAGTCGGATTGGCATAGCTTTCAGCATAATGCGCGCCCAAAATATCCTCATATAAAGCCTTGTTTTCTTTCCTCAGCTCCTCTAACCCTGTAATCTTTCCTCTATTATCGCAAGCTTCTGCCACCAGCAGGATAAAATCGGCCACCTTCTTAAAATAATCCTTGTAGTCTTCTGCCACTTCCTGCACTGCTGCGATCTCCTTGATCCTGCCACAGGAGAGCTCATATCTTTCTCTAATAACTTCCATCTCAAATCACTCCTAAATATAATATGATACCACTTGCTATCACTGTAAGTACATTCAAAAAAATACCAATCACTGGAAAAATCCGGAAAATATCTTTCTCCATCAATGAGCGTATCCCCAAGACCAGCCCTGCCACAGCGTATACCAAGGCGAGAAGCACCACTGCGCCATACTGCATGAGTGCTTCCCCTTTATTCAGGTAGGTCCGATGAATTGCCAGACAAATCGAAGCACCTGCGACAAGCCCCAGTATCGTTGACATGATACCCCACTTAGGATTTTTCTTATCTGTAAAAATATACCCTTCCTTGCCAAAAATCCAAAACATTTTCACTCCTCACGTCCTGCCGTGCGCATACGGAATCTTTAATTTCCCATGGAAATTTCCATTGGAAATGGGCATTCCGTATGAAATGCCCACCCACATGCTAAAATAATATCTTTGATTTGCCCGCCAGAAGCCTGCCGCCGCTGATCAAAAGCATCACACCGCTCGTCATTCCAACAACAATTGATACCACTCCCAGTACAATTGAAAGCGCACCTGCACGTCCCATTGCCTTATATACTCTCTCTTCCATCCTAATCCTCCATTTTCAACTAAATTACTTATCTGATTCCCTATTTTGCACCATACTGGGCATAGTATGCATCAATCGCTTCCTTCATCTTATCGTCAATGAGCACCCTGCCGTTGTACGTCTTGTTGTATAAATGCTCCACAACCTCTTCCATCGTGACAATCGCACCAGTCTCGATGCCATAGATCTCACGTATCTCTGCAAGTGCATTCTGCTGTGTCTTGCCACGTTCCTGCCGATTCAGGCTCACCATCAGTCCCACTACATCCACATTCGCCTGCTCCCTTAGAATAGGGAATGTCTCTTCGATCGACTTTCCGGAAGTTGTGACATCCTCTATAATGACTACCCTGTCACCGTCGTTCAAGTCACTTCCAAGAAGGATACCCACGTCACCATGATCCTTTACCTCTTTTCTGTTGGAACAGTATCGGATTTCCTTGTTGTACAGCCCGCTGAATGCCATCGCCGTTGCTACAGAAAGCGGAATCCCTTTGTATGCTGGTCCAAAGAGAACATCAAAATCTGCACCATAGTTGTCATAGATCGCCTTCGCATAATACTCACCGAGCTTTCTGAGCTGCGATCCTGTGACATATGCCCCTGCGTTCATGAAAAACGGTGATTTTCTTCCGCTTTTCAATGTGAACTCACCGAATTTCAACACATTGCTGTCAACCATAAACTCAATAAATTCCTTCTTGTATTGTTCCATCTTCCCCTTTACCTCCGAACTGTTTTTCACTCATTATTTTCCAACACTTGCAAATGCCTGATCGATATCCGTGATCATGTCAACCACTGCCTGTCTGGAAGCATCTGCAAAATTTGCAGAACCAAATTTACTGTATTTCTCACTCTGGTATGCCGCGATAATTCCCCGTGAGGAGTTGACGATCGCACCAAGCCTGTTTTCATCAAAAAAGTGTATCAGATCTTTTCCAGTTCCGCCCTGTGCACCATAACCCGGCACAAGGATAAAGGATTTTGGCATCACCTTGCGAAGCACCCTGCCCTGTTCCGGATAAGTGGCACCCACCACTGCACCGATATAGCTGTAACCCTTTTCACCCATAAGCTGTTCGCTCCACTCGGCAACCTTCTCACCGACCACCTCATAGAGCGGCTTGTCCGAGAATGTAATTTTGCCATCACCTGCTGCACCGGCAGTTACACCTGTCTGAACCAGTCTGTCCTGGAACTCACCGCTGCTTGGATTGGAAGTCTTTACCAGAACAAAGATACCTCTCTTTTCCTCCTTGCATACATCAATAAAGGGCTGGACACCATCGGAACCCAAATACGGATTAACTGTCACAAAATCCTCATCAAAACCTGCACAGAAACTGCTGCCCACCTGCACCTTGCCAAGATGCGCTGTCGCATATGCCGCCGAGGTCGAACCGATATCTCCCCTCTTGATATCACCAATCACCACAAGACCTTTTTCCTTACAATAGTCAACTGTCTTCTTAAAGGTGACAAGCCCTGGTAATCCAAACTGTTCATACATGGCAATCTGTGGTTTAACTGCCGGAATCAGATCATAAGTCTTGTCAATGATCTCTTTGTTAAAAAGCCAGACCGCCTCCGCTGCGCCCTCCAGCGTCTCACCCTTCTCTTCAAATGCTGCTGCCTTAATATGGTCAGGCACGAATTTCATCGTGGGGTCCAATCCCACCACGATGGGCGCCCCGGTTTTCTGAATCTTTTCTATCAGCTTATCAATCATGTATTACCTCCATGCTATACCACTTTGTTTTGCTGCAATCGCTCAGCGTATTTCCTTATATTAGATACATTAACATACTTTTGCTCTGATTGTCCAGCTACAATTACAAGAGTCGGCGCCTGCCGCACCCCATATTTGACTGCAAGCTCCATATTTTCCTCCGCATCGACAATCGTATAATCCACATTCTGCAAGTATTTCTTTGCCAGACTGCAGTTCGGACATGTCTTTGTCGTAAACAGATAGGTATTGCTTTTCCCCACATATTCTGGTGTCTGTTCCATCTGTTTGACTCCACCGATCCTGCTGATCTTTCCAATGCTATTTCCCATTCTATACTCTGTTCGGTTCTGATATTCCTGCATTTTCCCGTCATTCCAGTTCTGTACTGGTCTGTAATAACCGGTAATGCGACTGTAGATCTCCGTGGTCTTTCCACACTTCGGACACACCTTCTGCTCCCCTGTCAGATAACCATGCTCACTGCAGATCGAATAGGTCGGCGACATGGTATAATACGGCAGTCTGTAGTTCTCAGCGATCGTCCGCACCAGGTCTGCCGCTGCTTTCCAGTCAGGGAGTTTCTCACCCAGAAAGGCATGGAATACCGTTCCCGATGTGTAGAGAGTCTGAAGCTCATCCTGTATGTCAAGTGCATCGAAGATATCCGTCGTATAGTCAACCGGCAGATGGGACGAATTGGTATAGTAAGGACGGTCTCCCTCATGTCCCGCTGTAATGATATCGCTCCATTTCTCCCTGTCATGCTTTGCAAGCCTGTAGGTAGTGCTCTCCGCCGGAGTCGCCTCGAGATTGTACAGATCGCCATACTGCTCCTGATAGTCAGACAAGCGTTCCCTCATATGGTTCAGCACATCCTTTGCAAACTGCTGTACCTCTTTATGAGAAAGATCAGCGCGCAGCCATTTCGCATTAAGTCCCGCCTCGTTCATGCCGATCAATCCGATCGTTGAGAAATGATTGTCAAATTTGCCAAGATAGCGCTTTGTATATGGATACAATCCCTCTTCCAAAAGCCTTGAGATCACATTCCGCTTGATTTTCAGCGAGCGTGCGCTGATGTCCATCAGGCGGTCGAGACGCTTGTAAAAATCTGCCTCATCCGATGCAAGGTACGCAATGCGCGGCATATTGATCGTGACAACACCCACGCTTCCCGTACTCTCACCCGACCCAAAGAAACCACCCGTTTTTTTACGCAGCTCCCGCAGGTCAAGACGCAGCCTGCAGCACATGCTGCGTACATCGGAAGGCTCCATGTCAGAGTTGATATAATTCGAGAAATACGGCGTTCCATACTTTGCCGTCATTTCAAATAACAGACGGTTGTTTTCTGTGTCTGACCAATCAAAATCACGCGTTATGGAATAGGTCGGAATTGGGTACTGGAATCCTCTGCCGTTGGCATCTCCCTCGATCATCGTCTCGATAAATGCCTTGTTGACCATGTCCATCTCAGCCTTGCAGTCCCCATAGGTAAACTCCATCTCCCTTCCGCCCACAATCGCCGGAAGATTTGCGAGGTCATTCGGAACCGTCCAGTCCAGCGTGATATTGCTGAACGGCGCCTGTGTTCCCCAGCGGCTCGGTGTATTGACTCCATAAATAAATGCCTCAATACATTTCTTGACTTCCTGATAAGAGAGGTTATCCGCTTTTACAAAAGGGGCAAGATAAGTGTCGAAGGAAGAAAACGCCTGTGCCCCTGCCCACTCGTTCTGCATAATGCCAAGGAAGTTTACCATCTGGTTGCAGAGCACAGACAGATGTTTTGCCGGCGCTGATGTAATCTTTCCTGTAATACCGCCAAGCCCTTCCCTGATCAACTGTTTCAAGGACCAGCCTGCACAGTAACCTGTGAGCATGGACAGATCATGGATATGAATATCTGCGTTCCTGTGTGCGCTTGCAATCTCCTCATCATATATTTCAGAGAGCCAGTAGTTCGCCGTAACCGCACCGGAATTGGACAGGATCAATCCGCCGACAGAATAAGTGACGGTAGAGTTTTCCTTCACACGCCAGTCCTCTACTTTCACATAACTGTCCACGACTTCTTTGTAATCGAGAATTGTGGATTTCATGTTGCGCATCTTCTCGCGCTGTTTTCTATAGAGGATAAACGCCTTTGCCGTCTCCGTATACCCCGCCTGTTCCAAGACCTTCTCCACGCTGTCCTGAATATCCTCCACATGGGCTCTGCCATCCTTTACTTTCCCCTGCATATCTGCCGTCACCCGCAGCGCAAGCAGGTCGATGATATCCTGATTAAACTGCATCTGCGTCGCGTTAAATGCCTTGATGACCGCACCGCCGATCTTGTCCAGACAAAATTCAGCCTCACTGCCATCTCTTTTAATAACCTGAAACATTTCGCATACTCCTTCACTTGATTCATTTTTGCTGTTGCACGGGCTGCGCCCTATAGAAATGATGATAACAGATAGAAAAAACGAAGTCAATCGAACACTACTAAATATCATGTGTTCCCATTATACCAAATACAATATCTAGTGTTTTTATGACTACTGTGTCATAAAGCAAAGTTGCACTACTGCGATCTTACCTTGTTTTCAGAAAATCATTTTCTTTTTTTGCCTGGGCGTCATCTGGATAAATCTGCAGATACTCCTCCATCATCGTCTTCGCCTGCGCAAAATTTCCGGTGTACTCGTTCGCAACAATCCTGTTAAACTTTAATTCCTGCAGATAATCCGACGCTCCTACAGCAATCCCGCTTTCGAACGCCTCCAACGCCTCATCATACCTCTGCTGATTCATCAGACAGATTCCAAGACTGTTGTAAATTGCTGCATCTGGCGCATTGGCATCGAGATAGTTCTGATATATGACAGAGGCATAATTCATATCGCCGAGCTTTTCATATGTCTGCCCTAAAATCAATGAAAGTTTCGCGTCATCTCCCTTTGCATAAGGATCCAGGTAATTGCAGGCACTTTCATAATCTTCCAGATAATAGGAGATGATCCCCTTCTCGCCATTCCCGAGACTCTTCTCCTTCTTCGTCATGAAATCCCGTATATACGCCTTTCCCTGCTCCCCAAAACCAGCCGCCTGCATCTCCACATAGGCATCCGTCACAAGCTCAAGATCATTGGAATCCAGGGCAAACGCTTTCTCAAAATCCTCAACTGCCTCATCATACCGGTTCTGCCGCAGGATTGCACACGCCCGCAGGTAATAGGCATCCTTTTCCTTTTTCTTAAGTCCTATAATGGCTGAGTAGATCTTCTCCGCATCAGCGTACTTGCCCTGTTTCATGTAAGCAGACGCCAGATAATAATTGGTATCATACACCAGCGCAGTAGGCTTTCCCTGCGCATTCTCGATTGATTTGAGAAACGCTGTCTCTGCCTCCGCATAGTTTCCAAGCCCCATATAGGCAATCCCCTGCCCTCTGTAGGAGAGCTCCGCATCCTCATTATTTAAAAGCGCCGCTTCAAATCTCTCAACCGCGCCCTGAAAATCATATTCCTCCACCAGCTCCATACCCGCAAGGAGGTTTGTGTTCTCTGCCTTTTTTCCACAGCCATTTATCAGCAAAATTGTCCCAAGTACAACGACACTCAACTTCACTGCCTGTACTACCTTTTGTCTTGCAATCATAATCATCCCTTATCCATTATTCTATAACTGATCTAACCTACGCGTCCTTAGGAACTGTTCAGAAATATCTCCGTATCTTTGCCACATTTCCTGTCCTTATCGCGAAATATCTTCGTATCTTTGCCGCATTTCCCTGTCGGAGCAGACGATACTCATACCGCTTTATTTTAGAGCGGATCCTCTGCTCGTCCACCTCATTGAGAAAGTTCTTCAGGAACTCGTTTCCAAGAACTCTTTCATAAAGAGTATCCACCACGTCTCTTCTGTACCAGCGTTCTTTCACATACTCGCCAAACAGGTCTGTCAGCATCGTCAGAAAATACATCTTCATACATTCCATCAGTTCGCTGTCATTGTATCGCTTCCCTGCACTTACATGAAAATCATATAAAATCCGAATAAGATCCACACGATCCTTTATGCTGTAATTTTTCAGGGCATTTCCGCTCTTGGGCGGGCAATACAAAATCATCGCCTTCGTCAGCAGATAACTCTCACTGTGTTCAAAATACTCTGCCACAAACGCAAAATCCGCTACAGTTCTGGATTTCCTCCAGAGCGGCTCGCCCTTACAAAACTCTGGCTCATATATAAGATCTGTCTGGAAAAAAATATTGTTGTCCCTGATAATCCTGCTCTTGAACAGCTTCCCCGCACAGGCAGCCAACACGGAGTCCGCATACATCAGCCTTCTCGCTTCTTTTTCATCTGTCGATATCACGTCCGATATCGGAAGCATTTGTGCTTTCAGCTTTCCATTATTGCACGATGTAATGTGACTAAATGCTACAAAATCGGCATACTCTTCCTCGACTGCAGCCTCAATCTGTTCCCATGCATCCTCGCACAGCCTGTCAGCTGCGTCCAGAAACAGTATGTATCTCCCTGACGCCTTCTCGATTCCTATATTGTGCGCGTCTGATGTCTCCCAATCTTCCATAATTACCAGTTTGATGCGAATATCCCGCTCCATATATCGGTTTACAATAGCAGCGGTCTCGTTCGCACCGTCATCACTTATCACAATACACTCCATATCAATGTTTTGCCTGGGACATCTGGTGACGCTTCTAAGGCACGCCGCAATGTATCGCTGTATGCCACACGCAGGTATGATTACACTCAAATCCATAAGCTTACTCCTATTCCCGACGAAAACGCGCTAGCACATTCCTTATTGTATCCTGCAATTCTTCAATCTTGATCGGCTTTGGAACATGCGCATCCATGCCAGCCTCGATCGATCGTTTGCAATCCTCCGCAAATGCATTTGCAGACAGCGCTATGATCGGTATCTCTGCCAGCTCCCTGTCTTCCAGCGCGCGAATCGCCTTTGTTGCCTTGTGGCCATCCATGACAGGCATCTGGATATCCATCAGGATCAGGTCAAAATAATGTGGTTTTGAATTCTTGACCATCTCCAAAGCGATGCTGCCGTCATTTGCCGTCTCAACGATATATCCCTCGTCAGCAAGCAATTCCTGCGCAATCTCGCGGTTGATCTCATTGTCCTCAACCAGCAGTATCCGTTTTCCTTTTAAGTCTATTTCCTCCTGAAGCGGCTGCGGCTGGTCTTGTCTGGGCGGTTCGTCTGGCAGCTTCAGCAGAAAATCCACGGTGAACTTACTGCCCTTTCCCTCCTCGCTCTCAACCACAATATTGCCTTCCATCAGGTCCACAAGACTTTTTACGACACTCAGTCCCAAACCGGTTCCCAGAACACCGCTTTTCGTTGTGTTCCGCTCCCTCTTAAACGGCAGAAATAAGTCTCTCCTGAATTTCTGTGAAATTCCCCTGCCGTTATCCTCCACGACAAACCGGAATTTTCCATAATGTTCGAGCTGTACGTCCTCCTCGATCACTGTCAGCGTCACCCTGCCATGTGGTTCTGTATACTTCACAGCATTGTCCAGCAGCTGGAACAACAGTTCCTTCATCCTAAGAAAGTCCATATAGACCACTCCGTGCCGGACTTGCGACCTGTCAATCGTAAGACAAAGTGTTTTGACCTCCACCTGTGACCGCATCGACCGCTCAAGCTCCGCAAGTAAATCCCCCAGCATGACAATATTTTCCACCAGATGTACCTTGCCGGATTCCATACGTGTGACTTCCAGCGATTCGTTTACAATCGCCAGCAGCTGCTCACTTGCAAGGCGGATCTGGTCCAGATAGTTATCAACCCTGTCCGTTTCCGTCTTGTGCTTCCTCGCAAGCTCTGCATACCCGATGATCGCGTTGAGCGGCGTCCGTATATCATGCGACATATTCTGAAGGAATGTATTTCTCGCTATATTCGCGGTCTGTGCCTGACTCAGCGCTGATTTCAGCAGATTCTGCCTTTGAACCTGCTCCGTCATATCCTTTGTGATCGCCATTGTGATCACATCGCCGGTATACTCATTCCTGCCAAGCAGAAAAGCATAGTGATACAAGTGTCTTCTGCCCATTACGTCTGTCATCCAGCCATCATAGGTCTGTTCCAGCTCCCCCTTGTCGTAACACCGGATCAGGCGATCCGCATCGATAAACTTCACATACTCCTCCGACGCCGCAGAGTCCATGTCTTTCATCCAAAACCTGACATAATCCGTATATTTTTCAAACCGGGGAATCCCTGAATATTCAAAGAAATCCTTCAGCTGCCCATCCTGCATCTGTATGTACGCAGACAAAAACTGATCTTTTGTCAGATTCACCTCAAAAAAGGAAATTGCATCATACAAAATAGCCTTACGGTACTGGCTTTCCCTCGCATAAATCGTGCGCAGCTCCTCATTCATTTTTTCCAGCTCACTCATACGGTTTTTCAACCGCTCTGTGCTGTCATCTATAAAAACATAAAAAATATCACCATATGCATCTGTGTGTATAAAGTGTCCATAGTCCTCTATCCACCGTACTGTACCATCCTTCTGGATAATGCGGTACTCTACATAGTCAAAATCATAGATACTGTCTGCTATCTGGCTCTGAATACTCTTCTCTACCTCATCAAGATCCTCCGGGTGTACCATTCCCTTGAATGTATAGCCTGTAAGACTGCGAAATTCCTCCTCCGTATCACAGCCGAAAATCCGCAATACAGCACTGTTGATGTACAACAGCTCCTCGTCACCATCTGCATGGTAGATAAAAAGACCTCCCGGCATTCCTTCCAGTATAGGCGCAATGCTGGATAGTGTATGCTCATCAAAAACCTGCCGCATTCTTTTATGATACACTTCTTGATCCATATGTTTCCCCCGTTTCCATCTTGTCCTTTTTTAACCTCCTCTATTATATACTATTTTCCACCACAAAAAAACTATAAAAATGATAAAATAAAAAATCCCCGACATTCTATTCAGGGATTTGTGCAGTTGACTCCCTGATCAGGAGTTCCGCCTCATATGTAATGTGCTGATGCTTTGTCCTTTTTGCTATAACGTCAAAGAGCAGTCTCGTCGTGTCTTTTGCCATCTCCTCCACCGGCTGACGCATCGTCGTCAGACTTGGCACTGTATAGTCTGCCATATCAAGACCATCATATCCCGCCAGAGAGATATCTTCCGGCACGCGCAGACCTGCTTCATATAGCGCTCTCCGGGCTCCGATGGCAAGCACATCCGACACCGCATACAGCGCCGTGAACTTCTCCCTGCACTCCAATAAGTTTTTTGTAGTCAGGTATCCATTCTCCATGGAAAAATGGCTCAGCTCGTCTTTGGTTTGACAGATTAGTTTGGGATTCACTTTAATCCCATGTACTTTCAATGCATCGCAGTAACCCTCCAGACGCAGTTTGCCGACACTCTCCTCCTGCGCTTCCGCCACAAGAATTGCTATTTTCGTATGCCCCAGCCCGATCAGGTAATTCACCATTCTCGCACTTTCCCTGCGGTCGTCCACACTGATGCTCGAGTACAGCTTCTTGCTGATATTCTCAGGGATAGAACCTACTGTACTAAACACAAACGGCACACTGAGCTTTTTTAATTTCTCCTCCGAGTGGGAAAACAGTCCTCCCAGAAATATAATCCCCCGCAGACGCTTTTCCTTGACAACTTTCTGCGCCACGTCCACCTCGTTCTCATCTGCCTCTATATGCGATAACTCCATTGCATAATGCCTTTTCTTGCACTCCTGTTCGATCACTGTAATCATACTGGTAAAAAACGGGTTTGCAATACCTTTTACCAGCACTGCAATTGCCTTTGCATCCACCCTTTTTAAATTTCTAGCACTATCGTTTGGAACATATCCATATTCCCGGATAGCGTTCATAATCTTCTCTTTTGTCTCCGAATTGATATCCGGGTGATCGTTGATCGCCCTCGATACAGTGCTGACACCTACACCGCATATTTTTGCTATGTCTTTGATTGTCGGCTCAAACACCCTGTCACCTCAATTTACTTTTTCTACTTATTTTTTCTTCTTTTCAGCATCCGTATGGGCGGTCCTTCCATAGATCTGTGCCAGCTCCAGCATATGCAGGGAAAGTTTTTCCGTGCACGCGTCATGCTCCATGCGCCACTCCCAGTTTCCTCCTAACGTCGACGGCGTGTTAACCCTCGCCTCGCCGCCAAGTCCCAGATAATCCTGCATGGGAATAACCGCTGTGTCCGCCACGCTTCCGAGCGCAGTCCGGATCAGGGTTTCACAGAGATCCGAAGTCCTCCTGACATTCAGATACTTTTTGGCAAAAGCCAGATCCTTTCTACTCATGGAAGGAATCCATCCATTTACTGTATCATTGTCATGTGTTCCCGTGTATACAACACAATTATTTGTATAGTTATGAGGAAGATAATCGCTCTCCCCACTCGAATCAAATGCAAACTGCAAAACCTTCATTCCAGGATACCCTGTCTTCTTCACGAGTTTTAACACACTCGGCGTCAGGAACCCCAGATCCTCCGCGATCACTGCGCGGTTTCCAAGCGTCTTCTTCATGACCTCAAAAAGCTTATATCCTGGTCCTTTCTTCCATGCGCCGTTCTCCGCAGTCTCATCTCCGTACGGAACTGCCCAGTACTCGTCAAATCCCCTGAAATGGTCGATGCGCACAATGTCGTAAATGCGAAAACAGTGCGAAAGTCTCCTGAGCCACCATGCAAAACCAGTCTCCTCATGGTAATCCCACTGATATAAAGGATTACCCCAGAGCTGACCAGTGGCAGAGAATGCATCGGGAGGACACCCTGCGACCGCGATGGGAACATTCTCCTTGTCGAGCTGGAAAAGTTCAGGGTTTGCCCATGTATCTGCACTGTCAAAAGCCACATAAATCGGAATGTCACCCACAATACTGATTCCCTTTTTGTTGGCATATTCCTTGAGCGTCATCCACTGTTTTGAGAACAGATACTGTTGATAGCTGTAGAATGCGATATCGTCAGCAAGCTCCTTCTCGTACTCTGCCATAGCCTTTGGCTTCCTGAGACGGATACCCTCATCCCACTCGATCCACGACACACCCTCCAATGAATCCTTGACCGCCATGTACATTGCATAGTCTTTCAGCCACTGTTTGTTTTCCTCGACAAATGCCTTATATTCTGAATCCTTCCTGATATCTGCCCTCTCATATGCTTTGCGGAGAAGTTGAAATCTTGTATGATATATTTTCTCGTAACCTACCTTCTTGGTATCGTTTCCAAAATCGACAGACGAACACTCTTCTTCAGTGAGCAATCCTTCCTCGATCAGCGCGTCCAGACTGATATAATACGGACTGCCTGCAAAAGTCGAAAAAGACTGATACGGTGAATCCCCATATCCTGTAGGACCCAGCGGCAGAATCTGCCACAACGCCTGTCCTGACGCTGCCAAAAAATCTACAAAATCATAGGCTTCCTTCGAAAATCCACCGATTCCAAATCTTGACGGCAGGCCAGATACCGGCATCAATACACCACATCTTCTCATACTCATCTCCCTTTCCCCACATGAAATAATATAATCGTCCACAGAATCATTACCGAACCAGGAATTGTCGGATTCATTTCAATATCGGTAACGTTTCCAATGGACAACATAATCATAACACTTTGCACAATAAATAGCAAGATTTAATTTGTTAGCCAGCAAAAATTTAGCGAAACTAATTGAAATACAATGAAACTTTTATGCATAATTGACAACAAAATTAAAAATACGGCAGTGGTTCTAATCCCTGCCGTAAATATCCCTTGTATAAATCTTCTCTTCCACGTCCTCAATCTCCTGCGTCAGTCGGTTCGCGATAATGACATCTGATATCTTTTTAAATTCGTCCAAGTCCTGTATTACCCTCGACCGGAAGAAATTATCCTCCTTGAGGCTCGGCTCGTACACAACTACTTCAACGCCCTTTGCCTTGATGCGTTTCATGATGCCCTGTATAGAGGACTGGCGGAAATTGTCGGAATCCGTCTTCATGGTAAGCCTGTACACACCTACGATCTGCGGTTTCTTCGCCAATATCATATCTGCGATGTGATCTTTCCTGGTTCTGTTGGCATCCACGATCGCCGAGATAATATTGTTCGGCACATCCTCGTAATTTGCCCGCAGCTGTTTGGTGTCCTTGGGCAGACAGTATCCACCATAACCAAAAGACGGATTATTGTAATGGCTTCCGATTCTGGGATCAAGACCTACGCCCTCTATGATCTGCTTTGTGTTCAGACCGCGCATCTCCGCGTAGGTGTCAAGCTCATTGAAATATGCAATCCGGAGCGCCAGATAGGTGTTTGCAAAGAGCTTGATCGCTTCTGCCTCCGTCGTATCTGTAAACAGTGTCGGAATATCCTGCCTGATCGCGCCCTGTTTGAGCAGATTGGCAAACACCTCTGCCCGCTCAGACTGCTCTCCCACGATGATACGCGATGGATAGAGATTGTCGTACAATGCCCTGCCCTCACGCAGAAACTCCGGCGAGAAGATAATGTGATCTGTACCAAATCTCTCCCGTACTGACTTTGTATAACCTACCGGAACTGTCGATTTGATGATCATGACAGCTTCTTTATTCACCTTCATGACAAGCTCAATGACCGTCTCGATCGAGCTTGTGTCAAAATAGTTCTTGTATGGATCATAATTGGTTGGCGTTGCAATTATAATGTACGCCGCATCCTTATATGCTGCTGCGCCGTCCGTTGTCGCTTTCAGGTTTAGATCTTTTGTCGTCAGATATTCCTCAATCTCTTTATCAATGATCGGCGACTTTCTGTTATTGATCATATCAGCCTTTTCCTGAAATACGTCCACTGCTGTCACTTCATTGTTCTGAGCCAGCAATATCGCATTCGAAAGCCCTACATAACCAATGCCCGCCACTGCAATCTTCATATTAATATATCTCCATTCTATTTAAAATTCGTTACAAGTATAGCATATCCACCTCTGCCATTGCAATCCGCTTACAGCCATTCATTCCAAAAGTTTTCTACTTTTTGCGAGATCTGTGACACGTTCACCACCTCATACTGACTCCACTCCCGCGGAAACATGCGCCTGTACTGCTTTTCCAAAAAACGTTCATCGAGCAGTACCACCACACCGATATCCTCCGCAGTGCGGATCACGCGTCCCGCCGACTGCAGCACCTTATTCATACCGGGATACCGATAAGCATAGTCAAATCCATTCTCCCCCTGTGCGTCAAAATATTCCTTTAAAAGCTGCCTCTCGCACCCCACCTGCGGAATGCCTGTTCCCACAATGATTGCCCCGATCAGGCTGTCGTGCTTTAGGTCGATTCCCTCCGAGAAGATTCCTCCCATCACACAGAAACCGATCAAAATGGACTCATCCGCAGCTTCAATCTCAAAATCGATTTTGTCAGTGAGCTCACAACCTTCATTTCCCTGGAAGCGAAGCAGAAATTCCTCTCTCTTCGCCTCACTCATATAGTCCTCCTGCACAATGCACTCCATCGTGTCCGCATCGTAGCATGTCTCCATAAAGCAGTTATAAACCTGTTCCAGAAAAAGGTGTGATGGCAGAAAAACCATATAATTGCCATGACGCTGCCGCACAACCTCATGAATGTATCGCGCGATACGCTGAAATTCCTCCTTGCTCCGTCTCGCATATTTGCTCGTGACATCGTTTGCGATCAGCAGCGCTTTCTTGTTCTCGTCAAAGGTAGATTTCGCATAAACTTCGTAGTCCGTCGGCTCGCCGCCCAGAAGCTTCTTATAATATTGGATCGGCAGCAGCGTTGCCGAGAATAAGATCGCGCTTCTCCCCTTCTGCATGCACTGGCGCAGGTTATGTGACGGATCAACACAGAAAAGCTTTAACATAAAATCCCCATCATCCATCAGCTGGCTGTATATCACATAATTGTCGTCCATGATCTCATACATGTTGAGAAAATGTGCCACCTCAAAATAAAATTCCAGCAGTTCTTTTTTATTCGGAAAAGTATCATGCTCGTCCAGAAAATCGTCAATTGTCCCATAGAGACGGTTTAGCGCCACCACAAATCCATCGATGCCATCCTCCTTGCGATAGCTCTCACACTGTCTTTTCATGGCGAGCAGCTCTTTGTTGCACTTATCGAGATGTTTTGCAACCTTCGGAGAAGCTTCCTTCATCAATCGCTTCGTATGCAGGAAAGAATTTTTGAACAGCGCTGCGCTGTACATCTCCCTGCCCCGGTCTAAGAGATTGTGCGCCTCGTCGATCAGGAATACATAGTTCCTCTTACCGATTCCATCTGCAAAAAAGCGTTTGAGATACACCCGCGGGTCAAAGACATAATTGTAATCACAGATAACGGCATCCGAGAACAGGCTCATGTCAAGGCTGAACTCAAACGGACAAACCTGATGGCGGACTGCGTATTCCAGCACTTTATCCCTTGTAAAGTGTTCCTCGTGCGTCAAAAGGTCATACATGGCGTCGTTGATCCGGTCAAAATGACCATTCGCATAGGGGCAGGCATCGGGATTACACTCTGCCTCGTTCGTCCTCTCCGACAACACATTTTCTTCCTGAAATTCCTCCTGCTTCATAATGCAGATCTTGTCCTTTGCTGTCAGAATGATCGTCTTCATATGCAGTCCATTTTCCCGCAGCAGACTGAAGCACTCCTGGGCCACTGTGCGGGTAATGGTCTTTGCTGTAAGATAAAAAATCTTCTCCGCCATGCCTTCTCCCATGGACTTCACTGCTGGAAAAACAGTCGATATCGTCTTGCCAACGCCAGTCGGTGCCTCGAGAAAGAGCTTTCTTTTGTGGTAAATGGTCTGATACACGTAAGTGACAAGCTCCTTTTGCCCCTCGCGGTACGGAAAAGGAAACTGCAGCTGCCGGATCGACGCAGTGCGGATTCCTTCCCACTCAAACTGGAAATCCGCCCACTTCCTGTATTCCTGCATCAGATCGTCAAACCACCGCTTGAGCTCCAAAAAAGTATAATCCTCATGAAAATATTTGAGTTCCTCCGTCTCGATATGACAGTACGTCATGCGCACACCAATGTTTTCCAGATGGTTCTCCTCCGCATACATATACGCATAACACTTTGCCTGTGCAAGATGGACACCTACAGGTTTCGTGATACGCCTCAACTCCCTGTAAGTGCCCTTGATCTCATCTATGATTACTTTCTCCTCTTTCAAACGTGCTGGCAGTTCTTTACACGGAACAGCATTTTCCATATCGATAACATATGTTTTTTCATGAGACACCACATCATGAGGTGCCACATCATGCTCACCCCAGTTATAGTCAATAATTCCGTCTGCTCTTCCTTCTATTACAATGTCATACTCCGGCGTATTCCATGTGTATTGCAGCCCGATCTCTGCATGGTACTCGCTGCCCATACGCCGCTGCAGCATCCTGTGAATACGGCTTCCCTCCTGCATCGCAGTGTCCGCTCCTCCTGATTTCCGATTGTCAATGCTGCCCTCCCGCAGGATAAACTCCACAAGCTGCCGGACCGATACGCGTATCTCCATGTCTGTCCCCTTTTACTTTCATATCCCTTTTGTAATTACGAAAAAACTCCCTCTAAATGACAGTTTACCCTATCACCCAGAGAGAGTCAATTGAATTGTACCGATACGCTTATGCGACTGCAAGCCTGCTCACATAGCTCTCGAACTCGTCATTATATCCCGCGTACTGCAGAGTAAGTATTGAACGGAAATCCAGTCCCATCACACCGATGATCGACTTGGCATCCACTGTGTAATGATTATAGGAAATATCAATATCAAAGTCACACTTCGATGCTGCGTTTACGAAATTCTGAACTTCTGCGGGTGTCATTTTAATCTTGCGTTCTCTCATAATAATCCTCCATTCTTGCCAAAGTCTGCGAATTTGCTGTGTGAAAACTTAATTTTTCACTAACTCCCTTTCGCCTGCTTCGGCGGACACATAAATCAGGATGGTGAAATTTTAATTTCACACTAACTACTTCCTTTCTACACATAGTCAATAAGGGTCTGTCACGAAGAAAGTTATTTCATGACAGCTTCTAACGTGATAACAACCAGGTGTGCATATGCTCCTCTGTTTTCACGAATTATAGTATACAATATGTTCAAAGTAAAGCTTTTTTGTCGGTTTCTAATGCTTTTCGTCGTTTTATAAGCCCTGACCTTCTTTTTTGTATACAATCTCTATTTTCTTTGTGTTATTTATATAGTTAATTCTTTCCAAATGATTTATCTTTATGCACTTTACATCTAAAGTTATTACAACATTTGATGTGCAATATGCAGATCGGAAAGCTTACAAGAATGTTTTTCCGCGAAGAGAAAACGACAATTATTGCATTAAAACGTAACACTTTTTGGCTTGCATTTTATATGATTTATACTATACTAAAACGTAACCCCTTGAACATACTTGTTCTAAACCCAAATATGTATTCTAATCAAGTAAGGGGATTCTTTCCCCCTACTCGCGCACTGGACACTCGCCAGCTTCAGCTGACATACTTCCTTTGGGTGTCCGTATGCATAAGCAAAAGAAAAGCGAGGTGCACAACTATGACTGCCATGAAATGGTTCTACTCTTTTCTCAAAAAACACAATCGGCGTATGGTGCTGGGACTTGTGATGGTGACAGTGATCTCAATCTTTGCCATCGTAAAACCGATTGTCTCCGGCTCCATCGTCGACGATGTAATCACTGCCGGGAATTATGACCTGCTTCCAAGTCTGATCGCGCTGCTGGTCATTATCACAATCCTGCGAGGTGTATTGCGCTACTGGTCTCAGGTCATCTTTGAGACCAGCTCGCAGGATGTGCTGTATTCCATGCGTGATACGGTATACCGCAAACTGCTGCAGGAGGACTTTAACTTCTATAATAAGAAGCGGACCGGCGACCTCCTGAGCCGTCAGACTGGCGATATGGACGCTATACGGCATTTCATAGCGTTTGTTATTTATCAAGTGTATGAAAATATCTTCCTGTTCTTCTTTGCGCTGATCATGATTTTCACAGTCAGCTGGAAACTTGCGCTCTGCATGTGCGCGGTGCTGCCCTTTGCGCTGTTTGTGACGTTAAGCCAGACCAAAGAAGGGCGTCCGCGCTTCCAGAGAATCCGAGAGCAGTTCTCCTCCCTCAACACCTTCGTGCAGGAGAATGTCAGCGGAAACCGCGTGGTCAAAGCATTCTCCAAAGAAGATTATGAGATCGGAAAATTTAATCAGGAAAATGACGGCTACCGCGATGCTGAGCTCGCCGCCGCAGAAATCTGGACAAAGTATGTGCCGCGGTTCGAATTTCTCTCAAACATGCTCACTGTGATCCTGATGCTTGTCGGAAGTATCATGGTAATCAAGGGCAGTATGACTCTCGGAAATTATGTTACGATCAACGGCTATCTGTGGATGCTTATGAATCCGCTGCGTCAGATTGGATGGCGTATCAACGATATTCAGCGCTTCACTACCTCCGTGGAGAAGATCTATGCCACTTACAGTGAAGAACCAAAGGTGAAGCACCCGGCAAAGCCAATTCCCTGCCGAAAGCTTCAAGGTGATGTTGAGTTTAAGAATGTATCCTACAGCGCTGATGATGAGGACATTATCCACAATGTCAGCTTCAAGGTAAAAAGTGGTCAGACAGTCGGTATTCTCGGCTCAACCGGCTCCGGCAAATCCACCATCATGAACCTGCTCTGCCGATTCTATGATGTCACCGACGGGGAAGTGCTGGTCGATGGCAAAAACGTGAAGAACTTAGACCTCTACAACCTCCGTCAGAATATCGGAATGGCGATGCAGGATGTCTTCCTCTTCTCAGACACGGTTGAGGGCAATATCGCATACAGCAGACCAGACTGTCCTTTTGAGGCTGTCCAGAAAGCAGCTGTCATGGCAGATGCCGACAGCTTTATCCGCGAGATGCCTGACGGCTACGACACGATTGTCGGAGAGCGCGGTGTAGGACTTTCCGGCGGGCAGAAACAGCGCATCTCACTGGCAAGGGCGCTTTTAAAAGAACCTTCTATATTAATACTCGACGACACGACCTCTGCCGTCGATATGGAGACAGAGAGCTACATCCAGCAGCAGCTGAATAACATTGACCATGCCTGCACAATTTTTATTGTTGCCTACCGCATCTCCTCTATCAAGGATTCCGACTTGATCCTGGTTCTAAGTGATGGAAAAATCGTGGAGCAAGGCAGGCACGATGAGCTTATCAAGAATAACGGCTATTATGCTACGGTATTCCGCCATCAGTACGGCGAGTTTGAAAAATATGTTGACGAGATCAGCCAGAACAATATAGGGGGTGAAAAGTATGGCACGAAATAAATATGATATCGATGAAGTGATAGAGGATAAATTTGACCTCAGCCAGCTAAAACGTGTGTTTCAATATGTAAAGCCCTACCGGGGACAGCTTGCCTTTGCACTTTTCCTGATGCTGTCCTCATCCGCACTAACCATGCTCTTCCCCATGTTTATCAGCGAGATTATGGACACCTACATACCCGTCAAAAATATCAGAGCGATTGTTATGATTACTTTAATATCACTCATTATCGTTCTGTATACCTGTGTATGCATCCGTCTCAAAATACGCATTACCAGCCGCATTGGACAGTCGGTCGTACACCAGCTGCGCTCTGATATCTTCTGCCATCTGCAGGAGCTTCCATTTTCTTACTATGATGATCGTCCCCACGGAAAGATACAGGTGCGCGTGGTCAACTATGTGAACAGCCTAAGCGATCTGCTCTCAAACGGTATTATCAACACGATAACTGACATGTGTAATTTAATTTTTATCCTAGTCTTTATGCTCCTGCTGCATGTCAGGCTCACGCTAATCTGTCTGTGTGGACTGCCTGTGCTCTTCGCTGTTATTGTATTTGTGAAGAGACGCCAGCGGCGCGCATGGCAGATTCAGAGCAACAAACAGTCCAACCTCACCGCCTATATCGCTGAGAGCATCAACGGCATCCGCGTCACACAGTCCTTTGTGCGCGAGCGCGAGAATACATCGATCTTCAACCATTTGAGTGGCAGCTATCGGAGTGCATGGATGCACGCTGTCAAATACAACTTCATCATGTGGCCCTGTATTGATTCCATCTCGACCGTCACGACAGCATTTATCTATGTCATCGGAATTGGCTGGATTTCGGGAGAACTATATGGAGTAACAGTTGGTATCCTGATTGCATTTACCTCCTACATCTCAAGATTCTGGGAGCCGATCAATACGCTCGCCTCATTTTACAATTCGCTGCTCACCGCCATTGCCTACTTAGAGCGCATCTTTGAGACGATCGATGAGCCCGTCAATGTAAAGGACGCCGAAGACGCTGCACCGATGCCGTCAATTAAAGGCAAAGTAGAATTTCAAAATGTATGCTTTAGTTATGAGGACGGTGTACAGATTTTAAATAAAGTAAACTTTACCGCAAACCCAGGTGACACTTACGCTATCGTAGGCCCCACTGGAGCTGGCAAATCGACCATCGTCAATCTCATCAGCCGTTTCTACAACGTGGACTCCGGCAAAATATTGATTGATGGCACAGACATCTCCAGCGTGACCTTAAAGTCCCTGCGCAAACAGATGGGAATTATGATGCAGGACAGCTTTATCTTCTCTGGTACTATTATGGATAACATACGCTACGGAAATCTGACCGCAACAGACGAGGAGGTCATCACCGCCGCCAAGACCGTATGCGCACACGAATTTATCATGGAGATGGAAAACGGTTACCAGACACAGGTCAACGAGCGCGGAAGCAGACTCTCAGCAGGTCAGAGACAGCTCATCAGCTTTGCACGGGCGCTGCTGGAAAATCCGGCAATCCTAATCCTCGACGAGGCGACCTCGAGCATTGACACCGAGACCGAAATCCTGCTGCAAAAGGGTCTGAACAGACTGCTGGAAGGACGCACTTCCTTCATTATTGCACACAGGCTTTCGACCATCAAAAATGCAAGCTGTATCATGTATGTCGACAAGGGAAATATCCTCGAATCCGGCACGCACGATGAACTGCTTGCACAAAAGGGTGAGTACTATAAATTGTTCATGTCACAGTATGATTTTCTCGTGGCGAAATAACAATAAAATAAAAGGTGTATCGAATGTCGATACACCTTTTATTTTTACGTTACAATATTCTGCAGCCATACACCTTTTTTGACCAGTATCAATCCAATCATGCACTTGATGATATCCCCGAGCTGCACCATCGCATACACTGCTATAACCGGAAGTGCTGTATAACGACTTAGTGTAAAGGCAATCACAACATTCACACACCAGATAAATACACTGTCAAACAGAAAGGTGATGATCGTCTTTCCACCCGAGCGCAGTGTGAAATAAGCTGCATGCAGAAATGCATTCTGCGGCATAAAGAACGCCGTGGTCATAATGAAATATTTCGCAAGCAGCCGCGCCTCGTCATTGATCTTGTATAACCGGGGAAACAGCGGCGCCATGAGAAACATAACAAGCGCTACACCTGTACAGCACATCACCGAAAAAGCGATCAGCTTGTTGTCCGTATCCCTCGCCTCCTTCATTTTTCCTGCCCCGAGAAGCTGTCCCACAATGATGGCAACAGAATCTCCCAATGCGATAAACACAATATTGAACACGTTATTGATCGTATTGGAAACATTTAACCCAGCCACTACATTCAGACCGCGGACAGAATAGCACTGTGTCAGCATCGCCATTCCCGCTGCCCATAAAGTCTCGTTAAACAGAAGCGGACTTCCCTTTCTGATGATTTTGAAGACCAGCTCCCTTGGCACCTTTAATGTGCGGTAAAGTCCCGCCACGAAAGAATAAGCCGCTTTCTCACCATGACTGTTCCTATGGACTCCGATCACAGTAATCAGCATTTCCACATATCGGGAGAGCACCGTCGCAATTGCTGCGCCGCTCACCCCAAGGGCAGGTGCACCAAATTTGCCATAAATCAAAATATAATTAAACACTAGATTTACAATAACAGCTGCTATTCCCGCTTTCATGGGCAGCATCGTCTGACCACACTCGCGCAGTGTACTTGAATAAATCTGTACCACTGCAAATGCCGGCAATCCGACCAGCATGATTTTCAGATACCGTTCCCCATGGAAAAGTGTCTCCGCAATACTTTCTGCTGAACCTTCTCCTTTTAAATAGGCTCCGATCAAAGTTGTGCCAAAACCCAAAAAAAGAACAGCCGTCAAAGCTGTGATTATCGTTACCATCCACAGTTTAAACCGCATTGTCTGGCGCACACCTTCGTGGTTTCCCTGCCCGAAATATTGTGCCGTAAAGATACCCGCACCGGACACACCGCCAAAAATACACAGATTATAGACAAAAATCAACTGATTGACAATCGCCACTCCCGACATCTGTTCCGTGCCAACCTGTCCGATCATAATATTGTCGAGCAGACTGACAAAATTCGTGATACCATTCTGGATCATAATCGGCACCGCAATCATCAGCACCATCTTGTAAAAATCTCTGTTTCCAATGAATTTTGAACGCAGCTTCATAACTATGCCCCCTTCCACTGCTTTTTCTAATGTCTGAAAAGCAGTATAGATTACATCATATCATTGTTTCGTCCGAAATACAAGCTTGTCGTTCCGCATACGGTATTATATAATATTCTTAACAAAGATTTATATAAACCGAAGGAGGAAACAACAATGAGCAATGTAATCGAAACGATCAAGAAACGCAGTTCCACAAGGGGATACACTGCCGAACCACTGACAGAGGAAGAGCTAAACACCTTGCTGCACGCCGGACTTCAGGCGCCTACAGCGGCAAACAAACAGGAAATCCACTTTACAGTGTTAAAGGGCGACAATCCCATCTTAAAAGAACTCGAAGACGAGAAGAATCGTCTTCGCGGCCTGACGACACAGACGCACAATTTCTACTATGAAGCGCCTACTGTCATTGTGCTGAGCGCAGACAGCACCTACAAGTGGAGTCCGCTCGATGCCGGTATCGCCGTTGAAAATATGGCTCTTGCGGCGGAGGAACTTGGTCTGGGAAACCTGATCATCGGATGTATTTATGATGCCCTGCGCGGGGAAAAGAAGGACTACTTCTCAAAAGCCCTCCAATTCCCCGAGCAGTACGAGTATGAGATCGCCATCGCATTCGGACATAAGGCAGCCGCAAAAGCCCCCCACACTTATGATATGCAGGCACAGGTAACATATCTAATCGAGTAGATGAAAACTTTCCCCTACTCGTGCGCCGGGCACCCGTCAGCTCCAGCTGACATACTTCCTTTGGGTGCCCGTGTGCATAACAGGAATACAGGCAGGCAAATAACCTGTCTGTATTTTACCTTATTTCTTTATCTGCTGATAGCATCGGAATAAACACAGCCACTGAATGTACAGCGTGACTCCGTTTTCATGTGCATGCGGTAATCCTGCCTGTTTCAACGCCACCGACACCTGTCTCTTGGTAAGCAGCCCTCTACCGCCACAGATGCCATATTTTAGCGAATGCTCTATAAACTTCTGAAATTCACGATATTCGCTCCTGCTCAAATCCGGCACCTCCTTTCTGGAAAAATATATCAGAACAGAATCAACTGACGGCATAGGGTGAAAATCGTCCCTGCGGAAATGATACCGGATTTCCATATCCCAGTTTACTTTAAGCAGCAGGGATTTCTCCGTCTCCTTCGGCATTCCCATAAACCGCTTTGCAGCTCCTTTTTCCATGACCAGCCAGATCTCCCCAGGCGGATTTGACACGCGTATCAGTTTCTCTACTATCTGTGTGGTAATGAAATAAGGTATATTCGAGAAAACTTTATAATCTCCCTTTTCCGGCAGATTGTATTTCAAAAAATCCCCGTAGATCAGTTTCAGATTCGAACACTTTCCCAGCCTCTCCCTGGCACTCACATACAATTTCCGATCGATCTCAACAGAATAAACCCTATCTGCTTTTTCACACAGCACTTCGGTCAAATGTCCCTTTCCTGTCCCGATTTCAAGAATGGTATCACCTGAACTGATTTTTGCCAGACGAATGATTCTGTGAATCAACTTACTATTTGTTATAAAATTTTGTGAATCCGATAAATGTTTTGTTTTGTCATATTTCCTGCTTTTTTGCATAGCGCGCCTCCTTCTTATTCTGTACTCTGTGTCCTGAAGAAAAGGCAATAAAAAAGCAGGTAATATCCTAAAATGGTATTTTCCTGCTAAGAATCTATTCAAAAACTATACAATAAAACAAACAGCACAAATAGGGCTCCTGCCATATTTGTCCGGTCGGCGTATGATAATTTTTATTCGCACGCAAAAAAATCCCATTTCCTGAGACTATTCATCTGCTCCCTTATCGCCCCTGCATACGGGTACGTGCACAACGAATAAAAATTCCCACGCGTAAGCCACCTTTCTTATTATATTAAAACTATACTTAGCTTATCATAAGTTCCTTCCGGATGTCAAGCAATAGATGCTTTCGTCAGGTTGAAATCCCGTTTCAAATAAGTTGTATCCGGGGAAATTGGCAACTTCTCTTCCGCATACAAAGAAATTCCCAATATATAGAGCTCGTTAGGAGGACTGGGTTCCAAAATTAAATTTTGTGCATAATCATGTAGGCTTACGAAAGGATTTGTGATATAATTTTAGTAGTTTAATTTGAATTTTTTTGAACAGTACCTAACCACGAGGAGGATATGTTATGAAATATGAGGAATTAAAGGATGACTTTAAAGAACAAATTATATATACATTAAATGATTTTTCAGCCACGCAGCAAAATAAAAATGTATATGCGATTGTATTTGACTGCGATTTGGATAATGGTCAGATCGTTCTAAGATATAGTAACCTTGATCATTTTGAAAAATTAAAACAGTCATGGGAAGAATATGGGTATATGTACAAACCTTACGGTCAAAACGGATTGTTTGGACTTAAATATAACAGCATTGGGGATTTTCCAATGTTAAAGTATGAGTACAAAGGTATGACAAAACACTTTTTAGATAGTTATTACTATTATAGAACCGGCGATTACTATGGAGAGGAAGAACCAGTCAATGTAATGGAAATCAGCGGGCAGCCTTTGGAAGAAGATGGGCTTAGAACAGAAATTAAAAATATCTTTATAAGAATGATAATTGATACAATTCATGAAATAAAGGATACACCGGAGATTATAAACTATGATGAGGACTATCTTGTTTTTATGTGTGACCACGATATTTCAAATGATGATTTTGAGAAATGGGTCAGGAAAACAAATGATGGTAAGCTTGTAGACAAATTAGCACAAATCATGGATTAATATCATAAATAATTTGTATTCTTATGGCTTCCGGTTTAAGAAAAAGAGGAAAATGATATGAAGCAGGCAAAAGCAGTTACCATCATTGGCGGCGCTGACGGACCGACAAGTGTTTTTATCGCCGGTAACACCGAAAAGAAGTCATTCAAAAACCGCGTCAGGCAGCTCCTATATCAATACAGACGCAAACGGGTAGAAAAAAGAATTTATGCAAACCCGCACACGGCACAAGAAGTTGCCGCTTACGCAATTGAGAAATACCATGCCGTCGAAATTCCAAAAACACAGAAAACGTACATCGACCAATATGCGAGTGCAAAAGAATCACTAATTTTCATGTACAAACCAGAATTACTGAGCGGTTTGGACGAGATTGCACGTCCAGATGTGTTTGATGAAGAATCCGCAAAGGAACTATACCGCCAGCTCCAGCTCCGCAGCGAGACGGCTGCCAAAGTCCCTGATTCTGAAATGCCCCTGGACTTCCACATCTATGAAATCACAATCGAAAATGGTCATCTCGAAATGGCAGTAGATTATGTGTGGGACACTATTTTAGGAATGTCCTCTTCTGGCGATCAGAAAGCAATGAAAAAACTGAACATGATATCCCGTGATCTACATCTCTATTATGGAGTATCCAAGGAGGACATCAAAAACAAGACCAAACGGCACTCTTCTCTAGTGACAATGTTAAGCAGCCGCTAAGGAACTGTTAAGAATTAACTTTGCATATGACGCAGGATAAATCTTTTTATGCAAGGCGGAGAAATGAGGCGTACTGGGGTACGCCGATTGACGACAACGTGGCATAAGAAGATTTAGACAAGTCAGATGTAAAGATTAATTCTTTAACAGTTCCTAAGAAACAATTTAAAAATCGCCATGCCACAACCTTGTCAGGTTAGCGCACAGCGATTTTTTCGTCAGAACTTATAAAATCATCTTACACAACTTCAGCTTCCTCTTCGTCCTCATCAGGCACAGTACTCTTTTCATTACTCCAATTCAACCGTCCATATCTCTTGCAGAACTCATGGATTTCGTCGGTTAGCTTGTCTGTCAGCTCTCCTCCCTTTAATCTCCACTTCCAGTTCTCTCCCACTGTAGACGGTGTGTTGATACGACAGGTGTTATCATATCCCAGATAATCCTGCATCGGAATCACACATAACTTTGCACGACTGCGCATCGCCATACTAATCAGGGATTTATACAGCTGTTTTTTTGGTGTATAATGATCGCACAGATAGTCCCTCACCGACTCCAGGTCTTCCTTAGGAATACTATCAATCCAGCCCACGATCGTCTCATTGTCATGCGTCCCCGTGTATACAACACAGTTCTCTATGTAGTTATGCGGCAGATAATCATTTGCGCTCCCCGAGTCGCGGGTATCAAATGCGAATTCCACTACCTTCATTCCCGGGAAACCACTCTCCTGTACCAGCCTGCGCACCGAATCCGTCACAAAGCCCAGATCCTCCGCGATGACTTCCTTCCAGCCGAGGGCACGCTCCATATGACGGAACAGATCGATCCCCGGTCCTTTTTCCCAGTGACCGTTCACTGCAGTCTCCTCCCCGTAAGGAATGGAATAATATTCATCGAATCCCCGGAAATGGTCAATCCGCAATACGTCACACAGACGAAAACTGTATTCCAGCCTTGATATCCACCACTGATACCCTGTCTGTCTGTGGTAATCCCAGCGGTACAGCGGATTTCCCCACAACTGCCCGTCAGCAGAAAAACCATCTGGCGGACAGCCTGCTACTGCTACAGGCATATTCTCCCCATCAAGCTGAAACAGTTCAGGATGCGCCCAGACGTCCGCACTGTCCATTGACACATAGATCGGGATATCACCAATCAGCCGAATCCCGTTTTCATTGGCGTAGTGCTTTAACTCTCTCCACTGCTTTTGGAACATATACTGCAAATACTGCTGGAACTCAATATCAAAATACAGTTCTCTTCTGTAATAGTCCAGGGCATTTCCCCATCGAAAGCGAATATCCTCCGCCCACTCCGTCCATGGAACACCGCCAAACCGATCCTTCACCGCCATAAACAATGCATAGTCCGACAGCCACCACCGATTCTCCTCCACAAATCTGAGATACTCTGGATTATGGCTGACATCACTTCGCTCATATGCCTTGCGCAGCAATGGGTAACGGCTCTCATACATCTTTCCGTAGTCAATGGTTCCTGGCTTTTCCCCAAAATCTGCCTCGTCACACTCTTCCTCTGTCAGCACGCCCTCCTCAATCAGCGCTTCCAGGCTGATAAAATAAGGATTGCCTGCATAGGTAGAAAAAGACTGATACGGTGAATCCCCATAACTGGTAGGTCCCAACGGCAATATCTGCCAATAGCTCTGTCCTGCCTCTTTGAGCCAGTCCACGAATTCATATGCACTCTTGGAAAAACACCCAATTCCATATTTCGATGGCAGACTGGTAATCGGCAATAAAATTCCTGCTCCTCTTTCCATTACTATGATTCTCCTTTACATAACAGAATATATTTCTATCATATCTATTGTAACAACACTGTTGCAAAAATGCAAATAGAGAATCTTATTTATCATTCAGAAATACATTTCGCTCTCTTTTCAGTGATGCCCGTGCGAACCGGAATGTTCCTCTGTATGCTGCGATGAATTGCTTTCTGTTGTATCGGAACCACTATGCCCCTGACAGCTCCTGATCCTGTTTTGAATCTCCCCCATTGTCATACTGTGACAGTCCTCCACAGTGATATTGGCGTCATACTGCGATAATTCCAGAAAAGCCCTGTATTTCCCAAAGGACATCTCATGCTGGTGCGCCTCATCCATGCAGGCCGTATCACTGCTGTATGTCAGTGCACCTAATGCCTGAAAGCTGTCATTTGCGTTGATCTGTTCCAGCATAGCGTCCGAATGCTCGGAAACCACTGTCACTACCAGCTGGGAGTCCTGGTTCAGATAACGGCTGTAATAGGCGTCCTGCAGCAAACGTTCAATCGCCTGCTGATAAGAAATATTTTTCAGGGAAACATGCTCTAAGATATCCTGTCCGTCCTCGTTGTAACCTATTGCAGACACAACTCTGTCAAAACGATTGACTGCAAGCTCTATAGAAGGATTCACATCAATGCTGATGTAGGAAACCGGTCTGCTATACACAGCATATCCGCCCGTCCCGGCAAGCAAAAAAACGCAGATGACAGCCATGACGTACCGCAGTGCTGTGTATGGTTTCCGCTGAAAAATGCTGATCTGCTTTGTTTGCCGCATCTCCAGATACCGCAGTGTATTTTGTTTCATCTCCTCTGTCGCCCGTATGTTCTTCATACTCTTCTGAATCCTGTTCTGCACACTACTCATGACCATTCACCTCCCAACTTTTCCCGCAGGATGTCTTTTGCCCTGGAAAGCCATGTATAGATTGTATTTTCTTTTTTTCCAAGAATCTTTGCGATCTCCACTGCCGTATACTCCTCATAATAAAAGAGATAGATTACATCCCGGTATTTTTCAGGAAGCTTCATGACAACCTCTAAAACCTCATTCGACGAATCATCCAACACCGCACGCTCCTCCGACAGCGCATCGAGGGAAACCCAATTCCTGCGTGACAAGGCACGCATCCAGTCAGTGCAGGCGTTGATCGTCACACGTGCAAACCATGCTTTCTCATGCTCGCTGCTCTCAAAAGAACCTTCATATAGTAAATATTTCATATATACATTCTGAAATACATCCTCTGTGTCGTGCCGGTCCTTCAGATGTACGAAACAGATCCTCCGTACCATATCTGCATAAGCATCCATGACACGGTTCACATCTTCTGTGCTCTTCAAAAGTTTCCCCCCTTATCTGCGTGCCGCCGCCAATCTGTCTCTCATTCAAAAAGGGCTGTCGGAAAACAGAAGCCTTCCCCGACAGCCCTTAGAAACTGCTTTGCATAAACGGTTAGTGATGATGACCTCCGTGGTGTCCTGTCCCGCTGTAGCAATAAGTCTCTGTGTGATGCACTGTCCCGTCGCAGTCTGCACCAAGCGAACACACACCGTCCACATCACAGCTGCCGTCCTCATAGCAGACAGGCGCAGGGTTCTGCACCACTACCCTGTGACTCCCTCCGTGATGTGCAAACGCCACATTCGACGAGCTTCCTGCCACGATTGCTGTCAAAGCCATTACTGCTGCTGCTTTTGTTATACCTTTTCGCATATTGATTCCCTCCATTTTGGGAGTGCATGTGCAGAGCTTCTTCTCCAATAACTTTACACATACACCCGAATTGATTTCCTGTTTCATAAATAATACGCGCGAAAGATGGCAATCCTTTCATTTTTTCTGATTTTTTTTTAAAATTTTTTCAATCCTTCATCGCCACAAGCGTAAACTCTCCCGGCAGATTAGTGTTTGTCCATGCTGGGTGTTCATCAAAACTTTTTAATATAAATCCACTTCTAATGACAGCGTTAATGATTTCACTGATCGTATATTTCCTGTAGCTGCACTTAGGCATTGCATTACGGATTGACTCTTCAAAAAAGCGTGCATGCGCCATCTCACCCTCTGTAATATCCGTTGAAAAATAACTCATGGAGGGCTGTTCCAAAGACAGTATATCTGATATTTTTGTAAACGGGTGAAAATCACTGCATATCATCTTTCCATTCACTTTTAACAGGGAATACATGATATCCATAAACGCGTCAATGTCATGAAAATAGTGCAGTACACCGCCCTCCATAAATACCACATCAAAAAAGCCTTTATACCGGTTCATATCGATTTCGAGCACATCACACACTTCAAAAGTAATGTCAACACCGGCGGCCTGGGCGGTTTCAAGTGCATATCTCTGATTGTCCCGTGAAATATCAAAGATTACCACCTCCGCTCCCAGAATCGCCAGCGGAACTGCCTTTTTCCCACAAGAACCACATATATTCGCTACCCTGATTCCCTCAAAGGCATCAAAATAGTCCGCATACCGCTTTAACATTCCCACCGGATTTTCCCTGTCCTTTTTCGCCCTTTCCATTGGACTTCCGGATTGGTTCACCCAAAAGTCATAAGCATTGTACTCCCATGCCTTTTTGTTCTGAACACTGTAATCAATCACCCTTCTGCCTCCCTCATCCCTCGGATATTTCAGATGAACGATATCTATATCATACTCTTTCTTCTTCCTTGTGCTCCTACTTTAATCATCTTTCGCGGCTTATGTATTGCTAATGCGCTGTATTAACGCCTCCACATCTGTTTTTCCCCTCAATGCTTCGTACCAGCGGCATGGAATATTGCCAAACCCGTAGAAAATCCCTGCAAGACCGCCTGTGACACACGCTGTCGTATCCGTGTCATCACCCAGCATAACTGCCTGTTTCACAGCGTCCTCATAACTTGTGGCACACCCCATGATCATAAACGCACTGCGCAGACAATCCACCACATAGCCAGAACCGTTTCCAATCCACGATTCGTCTGGGCGTATGCTCCATTCCAGTTCCTGCTCATACGTGGGCATTTCCTGATAAATTTCTCTCAAAACCACTACTGCCTTTTCCAGTGCAGATATAAAATCTGTCCCTGCAAGCAGAAAGCGTGCAACAAGACAATACAGCGCACAACATACCTGATTGCACACATTCCCATGCGTGATCAGGCATTGCCCGTGCGCATCCAATACCAGTTCCCGGTCTGTTCCCTTGTGCCAAAGGGCAAGTGGCAGCACTCTCATCAAAGCCCCATTACCTTTGCCATTCGGGCGCAGCGTGCCACATTCTTCTGGTTCTCTTCCTGCCCTGTATGCATTCAATGCTTCACCTGTCTGTATGCCAATGTCAAATACGACACCGTCTACTGCCCACACACCATTCTGATACCACGCTAAAAGCTTGTCTGAAAAATCCTTTAGCTCAAACGCACCGCAAGTCACAAGGCTGTCCAACAGGCAAAGCGCCTGTGCACCATCGTCCGACCATGTTCCCGGCTCCACACCCGAATGCGCCCTGCGAAATCCAATTGGTGGTTTCATCTCGATATTATCATATGGTGGAATCTCCTCTGCCGAATGAAATTCATATGGAACCCCAAGCGCATCGCCGATCAGCAGCCCATATAATCCGCCTTTCCATTTGTCATCGTTGCACATCGCTTCTTCTCCTTAATTATGCTTCATTGAATAATAGTATAATCGTATCAGCATAATTATTCAATAGAGAATAATTATGCTGATACCTAAAAGGAAACTATAGAATCTCTTTTATCGGAAAAAACATATAATTTTTTCCTGTCTGCGGGCAAGTAAAGTCGTGGACTGCGCCTACCAGTGGAATAACATTGTCTTCCAGATACTTGATCACCTTTGAAAAAGTATCATCACTTTCGCATTCTACGTAAATATATTCATACCCGGGAATCGTCCACTTTGTCCAGCCTTCGGGAGCTTCTGCGTCATCCCCACATTCTACTCCCGCAAGATAAAGCCCCTTGTTAAAATCCTCCCACGGCTGAAAGGAACGGGATAAATCAGACATTGCTCCCCATATTCCAACGATATTTCCGCTTTCATCTTTCTTTGCCAGATGCTGTACTTGTTCAAAATGGGAATTCGCATCGTCCCATAACTTTTGAATAAAACCTTCACCGTCTAATGTTGAACCCTCTTTCCCAATCACAACAAAGGATTCTTTTTCACATCTCTCTATCTTCATCTTCTCCTCCAACAGTTCCTAAGCCTTCTTTTAATCGGAATCCATATTTCTGCATAATAATTTTCATCTTCTGTTCCATTGGGATATTTGTCCGGCGCATCGTACATCTCAACACAATACCCTGCTGCAAACTCACTATCCTGCAATGCCGGAAGCCATTCTGAGAATACCTTGGTATTTACATCCTGCAACGTCTGCGAAATCGCTCCCTTGCACGGGAAAACTGCCCATGTGAACGCTGGAATTGTCTTTACCACACATCCTTCCGGAATATCCATGGACGGATTGTAAATATCTGCGATCAGATACTCAAACTGCTCATTTCCCATCTGTGGATCGATATTGATGCCAAACATTCCGCAAACATATTTTCCTTTCCCTGATGTGTAATGCTCCTGCCAGTACAGTGGGATCTCCTGCTTTGCATTCTCATAGCAAAACTCCTTCGATGCCGCCAAAACCGTAAACGCTTCCTTCTTTGTAATCCTGTAATCCATTGTGTAACCACCTTTCAATGATATTGTTAATTTCAGCGGTGCGAAAGCTTTGAGCATTGTCTTATTCTTGCGCACAATGGAAGGTGAATGTCCATGAAAACGGGTGAAAGCCTTGGTAAAACTGTCAGGAGAGTCATATCCATACTTCATCGCAAGCTCCATAACGGTGATGTCACTGATAAGCAGTTCTTCTCCGGCAAGTGCCAGCCTGCGGTTTCTGATATACTCCGTTATGGAATACCCGCACAGGATACTGAACCCTTTGTGAAAATAAAACGGGGACACATTGACATGCGCTGCCACGTCATACATCGTGATCTCCTCTGTTATGTGCTTTTCGATAAAATTGACCGCGTCCCTGACCGCCTCTGTCCATTCCATATTCATCAGCCTCCTTCGCTGTGATTACAGTATACTATTCGGATTTTTTCGCGTCCCGACATTACTTGTCTTTTTTTGTCAAACGTTTCGTCTTACGAAATGATTTTCCCACATGAATCGCATTTTTCGGACAGATTTGCGCACATGCACCGCACCGGATACACTCGGCGGAATCCGGCTTTTGGACAGGATCTACTTCCATCTTGCAGATTTTTTTACACTTTCCGCAGTTTATGCACTGATGTTTGTCAACTTCCAGATGGCAAAGACTGACCTTATTCATAATGCCATAGATCGCCCCAAGCGGACAGAGCGTGCGGCAGAAAAAGCGGTATATCAAAACACAGCCCACGATCGTCAGAAGAAGGATCGTCATTTTCAGGGAAAAGAGAGCGCCTATTGTCTGTCGAAGCTCCGCATGGGTGCCAAGCAGCGGAATCCCGCCCTGCAAAGTCCCCGCTGGACAGATATACTGGCAGAAAGCGGGCTTCCCCATGCCCATATAGTTGGTTGCTGTGATCGGAAGCACAAAGACAAATACGACAAGAACCAGATATTTGAGGTACAAAAATATCTTTTTCAACTTCAATTTCGGAGATGGAATCCTGTGTATTAATTCCTGTATCAACCCAAACGGGCACAGCCAGCCGCAGACTGCTCTCCCGAGAAGCACGCCGAATGCCAGCAGTACACCGACCACATAAAAGCTAAACTGAAACTCCATGGAACCATTCACCGCCTGCAATGCCCCGATCGGACAGGCAAATCCTGCCGCCGGACACGAATAACAGTTCAGTCCCGGATTACAGAAGCGCTTCCATTTTCCCTGATATCTCTTTCCACCCTTAAAATTAAGAAGATGCGCATTGGAATACCCAAACGCGATGATCTGGACGATTTTTCTCTTCATACCAACCTCCGTGAATCCGCTAACTTCCATATAGCTGCGAATTTGTGCCTCTGCACAAATTTGCCATGTGAAATCTCTGATTTCACACTATTCACCCCAATCCGATGCATTCAAGGCAGATGTTGACCGCTTTGTTCAGCACGATTTCCAATTCTCCCCTTGCTGTTCCATACACAATAAACACACAGGCAATCACTGCAATAACCATTCTGGCAAAACATTTCGTCCTATTGCTCATTTAGATACTCCTCCACAAATGTTTTATAGCCTTCCACATCAGCCCCGACAATCGGCGAACCTATGATCGCCCCTTCCTTATCGACAAATAATGTCGTAGGTACACCCACAACCCATTTCAGGACATCATTGAAATCAGAATTTGCGATAACATTTGTATATTTAGCACCAGCCTTCTCCGTGATTGTCACTGCCAGATCGTGATGTTTGGTATCCTCATCACCAGAAATATCTATAATCAGCCCGAGCATCTGAACATTGTCTGGCATAGAGTCTGCCCACTCTCCCAGCTCAGGCATCTCTGCTATGCATGGCGGACAGAAAGTTCCCCATATATTTACAACAGTCAAATCTTTCTCACGAAAAATGTCTTCTGTAATTGTATTACCATTTAGATCCTTTGCTGTAAACGAAGGCATCTGACCCGGGAATCCCGTTTCAGCGACTGGCATACTTTCCTCATAACCTCCTGTATTTATTTCTGACTCTGGTGCGGCTGACTCCACGTTATCTACCTGATCTGTATCACCCGCAGAGGTTTTTCCACAGCCTGCCACGAAAAGAACCATTGCCAGAAAAATGCCTGTAAATTTCATCAGCTTAAGTTTTCGTTTCATTTATATCGGTCTCCTTATTTACTCATATGCTCAATTCCCGAAATCCTGTTAAACATTTTACTTTGAAACGTTTTCACATCTGTCATCTGCAAATATCCTGACTTTCAGTCCCCCATCGCCTCCTTCAAGAACCGCCGTCAGATCAGCGTGATTCATCCATGCCAGTGATGGACTGTCCGTCTGTACAACAGGTTTCCACTCCGCACCAGCTCTCTGATTCACGATATGAACAGAACATCGCTCCCCACAGTCATCAATCCCTGTCAGGGTATATTCCGCCCGCATCTTAACCCCAGTTTCTGCACAATACTCCTGTGCATCACACCCCTCAGGAGATATCGCTCCTTTAAAATATTTTGTGTCACAATAGCCAGTAAAATAGACATCATTTTTCCAATTCTCCCCTGCACCGCGCTCCTCACAGTGCGTGATAAACACCTGGATCGTCAGAATTTCTTCCCTGTCCGCCAAAAACTGCCGTATTAAACCAAACACGTTTTCACGCGAATCCTCCTCGTACCCATGCCCCAGATCCCTTATGAGATGCAGACGGCACTGTCCCTTCTGATAACCTGCTTTTGCCCGAACAGCATAGGAATAATGAACAACAGGATCCGCCGTGCCATGTATGAGCAGAACCTTTCCCTGATATGCAGAGAGCTCCAAAAACGGATCCATGCCAGCCACTTCCTCATGAAATACCCTGCCGAGCGCAGTATTTCCACAGTCAATGATCTCAGGTACTTTTGCAGGATCATAGCTTGATCCTCCCAGACACCCTCTTCTGGCATGGTCGGGAATGCACAGCGCCGGTGAGAGCATGATCAGCCTTTTCACTGCCTCACCGCACCTGGCAGCAGTCAGACCTGACACAAAACCTCCCTGACTGTGTCCTACCAATATGAGCTGATTGTAATCTGCAAAAGGCAGACTTTTGGTATGATTCATCACGGTGATCAAATCCTCGATTTCTGTTGTGATCGTCATATCTGCCGATTTCCCGTCACTTTTCGATGCTTCTGGTTCCCCAAAACGTCCTCCGCCGCAAAAGCTGAAACAAAATGCCAAATAACCGATTCTGGCAAAATCCTGGCAGAATCCCGTCATATCTGTATAGTTCCCCGTAAAGCCATGACTCAGGATCGCGACAGGATATCTCTTGTCCGCCGTAAAATCTACCGGAAAATACAGCATTCCGCGAATTGTCAATCCTCCTCTTTCACATGTAAATGGTTCTTCTTTGATATTCCTGATACTCATTGAGATCATCTCCTTATATCTTCTATTTACTCTTCCTCATTACCTTTCATATAACTGTCAGTAATCATATTCACAAATATATCAATTTTACCAGCATAAGAAGGCATCGCACCGACAAGATCATTTACTTCTTCATTGAAATAACACCTTATATCCGCCAAATAAAATACCTTAACCCTTCGCATCTGCCACCTGTCAATCCGTTAACGACGCGCCGATTATAACAAACCGATGCATGGCTTTGTCATAAACACTCCACAAAGCGGTTCCCCACCAGTCTTTTCCATCGTCAAAATAGTCCGAAAAATCATCATTCCAACTATAGATTTCCAAGTTTTTTTGCGAAACAGGAAACAGCATGTGGTTGATCTTTCTGAAGTCCTCCACCGTATAGGGTATTGTATACGGTGGATTAGAGAAAGCATACCAATAATTCATTTTATCTGCAAATTCTTCGAACAGGATTTCTTCTGGTGATAACCAATAACCATTATTTCCTTCAAAAAAGAAATCATTTACATCTATTTTTTCGCATCTCATTTTATCTGGTTCGATCGTAAACACTCTGCGATCATAGCAGTTTCCAACCCGCTCTCTTGTACTGAGACGGGTTATCGCCTCAATAACGGCCTCCTTGTGGGATTCCTCCCCCATATATCCCTCATACGCTTCGAGCAATATGTAATCTAATAGCAGTTCGTCATAATCTGCCGCTAATTTTTTGTATATAGGATCATTGACTAATTCTTTCATAAAATCAATTCCTTTCTCATGACAAACGCTTACTTGATTAAAATCTCCTGCGGCGCTTCTATTTCATTTGCTATCGTATGTTCTGTCAGTTCCGACAGCAGTTTAAGCCTGGCATTTATGATCGGGCGCATGCAATTCGGAACATGCTCCTGATGCGCCCTGTGAATGGCAACACATTCCTTGCAATTGCCGTGGTATCTGCATGCTTTCTTGCATGGGCAATGATCCTTGTTTTTATATTCCTCCCTGAATGCAGCTGCAAATTCTTCCTGTAATTCCAGTCCTTTTTGCCGATTGCCTTCATGAAATGCTTTCATTGCATCTTTTTCTTTCTGGTTTCCTTCGATGATCATGCTGTTTCCTCCGTACATTCAATATCATTGTCCATAGTAGCATCTGGCACAGTTGCTACCCTCCATTTTGCATACCTTTCCTAATATTTCTCCTATCTCTTTTCGTAAAGCCCCAAACATTACTTTACTCCAATATTTTGGAAAAAATACAATACGATACGTGCAATTATAGCGACCATGTGATAAACTTTGATTATCCATGTTTATCTCCGTTGTATTTATGTGGTTTGCCAGACCTACATTTATTGTACAACGGAGGTTTTTATTCTGATACTCCATTCATCTCCACTTTTGTCCACAAGTCTCTCCAGCTCTGCTGGGGGTTTTACAAATTATTAAAATACTCCTGTGTAACCTGCAGCTGGTTCTTTAAGATTTCTCGCCACATATTTGCATGAATCTCGCCTAATCCCCTTGAAACCTTTGTCATCCGTATACCAGTCTCAGTATATTTACGATAATAATAATGATCTGTATTTTTATACAATTCCCAACCATCTTTAACACAAAATCTCTTTAGTTCTTTCCATCCTGGCATTGTAACATATCTCCTATCTTCTCAGGATTATCTATGATTAACGCCTTAGATATATAAGGTATATGCTTCTTTCTGTTAGGGCTGTGTGAATATAATTCATACTCATTGTAGTAATCAATCGAATATTCCAATATGGACTTTCCAAGATTTAAGCGTGCCTCTCCCTCATCTTTTCCATTCTCCACAAGGTCTATCTCATTGAGGGATAATGTAACAGAACCATCCTCCTCTATATACCTGTCTGCCGTAAACTGGTATATTTCCAATATTTCAGACATCGTCTCCAGATTAGAAAACCACATCTTATCTCTTATCCTTGATATGAATTTAGGTTTATTGTGAATAACACTATCGCAAACAGCACTCCATTCCTTCCTTACAGCCGTAGCCTGTTGCATCAACATGTTGATCATCTCCTTTATACCCCCTATTATAACAAAAGTGTACACTTTATTACAGCTTTGATGCTTAAAATTTTATTCACAATTTCACAGGGATAAAGGACTATGGACTTACGAGTTTTTTGCGTTTATTAGATGTTAAAACCAAAAAGTTCCCCTTCCTTTCATGGTTTTTTGCTGTCTTTTATACTGGCGAGCGAAAAGATTTGCCCAAAAGTCATTCCACAGTTTTCCTAGCCTGTTGGCTACTTTTCGCAAACGCATTTTTGCACACAGGAACCAGCTCATCAAACAGTTGCACCTTCTGTCCGATAAGTTTGGAAATCCTGCCTTTATTTTCACTTGACGCGCTTCCTATTATGGAATCAATCCGTTTCCAGAAGATACCAAAGTCATCATAGTATTTTGTGCGCAGTTCCCCCTTACGAATTTCCAGAGCCTCTCGAGCAGTCAGTGCCTTTACCCCCTCTTTCTACCTCTTAGTGACCAGTTATTTTGCTTCCAAATCTCTGAAGCCCGGGCTGAAAGCCCGTTAATTTCAGGCTTGACAGGGATTTGCGAAGCACAAATATAATGGTCTCTAAGAGGCAGAAAGAGGGCAGTTTTTTTATAAACCGTTTGACACTACCGGAAATCAAATTTTTTAATTTCCTGTAGGAGTTGATTACGAAAAAATATTCAAAAAACAAGAGGAAACATTGCTCTCCTCCTGTTTTTACGCAATTATTTAACTACATTAATATCCCACTGCATATTCACTGAAACTTTCCTATGCTTTTTTTTCTGCCTGCAATTTCTCCACTTCATCAAGAGAAAGTCCTGAAATATCAGCAATCTCATCCAAAACATACTTTCCTGCTGCTATCATTCGTTTAGCTGTGTTCACTGCACTCTCTTTCAACGTTTCATTTCTCGTTTCATCCCTCATGTCCTCCATGATCTTACACATCGTTCTCACCCCTCTGGATTTTCTTTCAGAAACCTCGTTCGCTCTGCCATCAGTTCAAAATTCATATCATCTGCTTTCGTACAGTTGAAATCATACATAAGCTTTCCTAACTCGGAATCTCCACGATACTCACCATTGACATACAGGATATGTTCCCCGTCTGTAAAAGGTTTTCCTGTTGCAAGGTTCATCCGCTCTATTGCATAGACTGGCTTCCCCATTCCATAAAAATCTTTCTCCGTAATGAATATAATGTACATATCCGGCAGCCCCCTAAAATCCTGACCAGAATGCAGGTTCTCGACATCCATCACACTGGAATGGTATCTTGCCCTATGTGGGTCTGCTCCGTCACTAGCCTTTTGTATTTCTAGATCATATTTTTTCCCGTTTGCATCCGTCCCATACGCATCCAAACAGATGGAACGTGCACCTGCCAACCGCTTCATGTCCCGCTGTGTCTCACAGTCAGTAATCCCCAGATCTTTTTTGTCTGTGATAATACGCAGCACAAATTCAGCTAACGGGATATTGTCTTTAAGGAGACAGCGCATAAAGTCGTCATCGATTGGTCTCAGCTGCGCAAGACGCTGCAAATCTTCCTCCTGCTGTTTTGTCAGTGCCAAAACTTCCACTCTCTTTCACCTGTCATGTAT